>NZ_JBPGXG010000034.1:0-33205 GCF_056755255.1 Monashia sp. HAY1-5C
TGTGCAGGCCGTGGGCCACGTCGATGCGCAGTCCGTCGACGCCCCGCTCGAACCAGAACCGCAGCACCTCCTCGAAGTGCGCCGGGACGTCGGGGTGGCGCCAGTTGAAGTCGGCCTGCTCGGGGGCGAAGGTGTGCAGGTACCACTGTCCCGGCGTGCCGTCGGGCTCGGTGACCCGCTGCCAGGCCGGCCCTCCGAAGATCGAGCGCCAGTTGTTCGGCGGCAGCTCCCCGTTCCTGCCCCGGCCGTCCGCGAAGTGGAAGCGCGACCGCTCCACGCTGCCACGGCCGGCGGCCACGGCGGCGGTGAACCACGGGTGCTGGACCGAGCAGTGGTTCGGCACGACGTCGATGAGCACCTTGAGGTCGAGCCGGTGGGCGTCCCGGACGAGGCGGTCGAAGCTGTCCAGCGTGCCGTACTCCGGGTGGATGGCGAGGTAGTCGGCGACGTCGTACCCGTGGTCGTGCTGAGGCGAGGGGTAGAACGGGTTGAGCCACATGGCGTCGACGCCGAGGCGGCGCAGGTAGGGCAGCCTCTGGTGCACCCCGTCGAGGTCGCCGATGCCGTCGCCGTCGGAGTCCTGGAAGCTGCGGACGTAGATCTGGTAGATGACGGCTCCCCGCCACCAGCCGTGGTTGCCCTTCGATGTACCGTCCACTGCAGCTGCCGATGTCTCGGGGTGCGGCGCCCGACGCGCGGGCGCGTCAGGCGCGTACCTGGCACTGGTCGACGTGGGGAGCATGGCCGCCTCGGAGGAATGTGAGCGTTAACCAACACCCTCAGAATCGCCCGGAGCGAGCAGACGGGCATCCCGAGAACTACGGAGATGGGTACGGAGATCGGGCCCGTGGGTGGTCGCAGTCCGGACATTCCCGACGCGGACCACTGCGGACCACCGGCCCGGGGCCGCGCCCTCCGGGACGGGCCGCGGCGCCACACCCCGCCCGTGGCGGCGGTCAGCGCAGGTCGCCCTGGGCCATCCGGCCGGCGACCTGGCCGCGGGACGTGAGCCCGAGCTTGCTGAGGATGCTCGCGACGTGCGACTCGGCCGTGCGGCTGGAGATGACGAGACGTGCCGCGATCTGCCTGTTGCTGAGGCCCTCGGCGATGAGGCCGGCGATCTCCCGCTCCCGGCGGGTCAGCCCCGCCTCGATCCCGCTCGCCGCCGGACCCGTCGACGCCGCCGCGGTCTCGTCGGCCTCCTCACCGTCACGCAACGCCAGCGCCAGGGCCCGCTCGAGGGAGTAGCCGGCCCCCTCGGCGAAGAGCCGCTCGAAGCGGGCGTCACCCAGGGCCTGGCGAACCGCGTCCTCGGACCGTTGGTCGAACATGCCGTAGGCCGTCGTCTCGTCGACCTTGGCGCCGCTGGCCCGCCACACCGCCTGCGACGCCCCGAGCAGCAGGGCTGCCTTGTCGTCGGGCGACTCCAGGGCGGCGCACCAGGAAAGGGCCTGCACCCCGAAGCTCATCCCCGTCAGGTCGTGCATCGGCTCGAACAGCCTGATGGACTCCCGCAGCACGCGACGGGCGTCCTCGAGCCGGCCCTGGCGCCACCGGACGATCCCGACGCACCAGAGACCGTAGGCCTTGGAGGACAGCGCATCGTGTCGCTCCGCGATGGCGAGGGCCTGCTCGCTGAAGGCCTCGACGCGCGGGTCCTCGAGGAAGAAGGTGGCGGCCGACAGGAGGACGAGGGTGTCGAACTCGCCGAGCGGGTCACCGACCGCGCGGAACTGACTCAGACCCCGCTCGAGGAAGCCGCAGGCGCCGACGAGGTCCCCCTGGTACATGGCCGCGTGACCGCGGCACTCGTCGATCCGGGCCCGCAGCAGCTCGTCGTCGAACTGCTCGGCCAGCGTCGAGCACTCGGCGAGCATCTCGTGGGTCCGGTCGAACTCGCCCGCGAACATTGACAGGTAGGCCGCGGCCCACAGCCCATAGGCGCGTCGGAGGTCCGGGGCGGGAGCCCGCTCGAGAGCCCGGACGAGGTAGCGGTGCCCCTCGCGCAGGAACCCGGCGAACCAGAAGTTCCACATCGGTGCCGCGATGTCGAGCGCCAGGGCCGCCTCGTCGGGGCTCTCGAGACAGGTCTCGATGGCGGCCCGGATGTTGCCGTTCTCCCGCCTGAGCCGGAGGAACCAGTCCGCCTGGCGCGGGCTGAAGTTGTCACGCCCGTAGTCCTGGGCGAGCAAGCGGTAGTGGTCGCGGTGCCGGCGGCGCATCTCCTGCAGCTCGCCCGCGTCGACGAGGCGGGCCGTACCGTACTGGCGGACGGTCTCGAGCATCTGGAAGCGGGCCGACTCGTGGCTCGTTGCGTCCTGACGCGTGATGATCGACTTGTTGACCAGACCCGCGACGAGGCCCAGGATCTCCTCGCGGGCCAGACCGTCTCCCGAGCACACGTCCTCGGCGGCGTCGAGGTCGAAGCCGCCGACGAACACCGAGAGCCGGCCCCAGAGCACCTGCTCGGCGGGTGAGCAGAGGTCGAAGCTCCATCCGATGGCGGTGTCGAGGGCTCGCTGGCGCGGCGGTGCCGTGCTCCGTCCCGAGCTGAGGAGCGCGAACCGGTCCTCGAGCCGGTCGAGGATCTGTGCCGGCGAGAGGGTCCGCAGCCAGACGGCGGCCAGCTCGATCGCCAGGGGGATGCCGTCGAGGCGCCGGCACAGCTCGAGGACCGCGGCCCGGTTGGCGTCCACCAGCCTGAAGTCGGGCGCGACCGCGGTGGCGCGGTCGAGGAACAGCGCGACGGCCTCGTAGCGCCGGGGGTCACCAGGGTCCTCACGGCGGTCCTCGGGCGCCGACAGCGGCGGCACGGGCAGGATCTGCTCGCCCTCGACCCCGAGGACGTGCCGGCTCGTGGCGAGGACGTGCAGGCCGGGCGCCGCGGCCAGCAGCTTGCTGGTGAGCACCGCGCACGCCTCGGTGAGGTGCTCGCAGTTGTCGAGGACGACAAGCAGGCGCTTGTCCTCGAGGTACTCCGCGAGGTCGGCGGCGGGGTCCGCGGACACTTGGCGCAGGTCCAGCGTGTTCGCCACGGTGTGGGGAAGCAGCTGCGGGTCGCGCAGGGGGGCCAGCTCGACGAACCACACCCCGTGGGGGAAGGTCCGGCGCAGCTCCGAGGCCATCCGCACCGCCAGCCGCGTCTTGCCCACCCCGCCCACGCCGGTCAGGGTGAGCAGGCGGCTGGTGGAGAGCATGCGTCGGGTCTCGGCCATCTCCCGTCGTCGACCAACGAAGCTGGTCATCTCCGAGGGGAGCAGACCAGGCACTCTGGTGGCTGGCTTCACCCGTGGCATGCCGTCCGAACCCTTCGCCGCACGGAGGCCCGGAGCGGGCCTGAACCTCAGTCTAGGTCGGCGGCACCCGCTGGCAGGGCCACTCGGGGATCCCGCACCGGTGGCCGGCCCCACCGGTGGCCGGACACGACGGAGGGCGCCCCGGCGAACGGGGCGCCCTCCTGCTGACGAGGACAGCGTGATGCGGCCACCACGAAGGGTGGAGGTGGCGGGAATTGAACCCGCGTCCGATGACGAGAGACCAGGGCTTCTCCGGGCGCAGTGCGCTGTGGACTTTCTCGGCCCCAGGGCTCGCACGCACACGTCCCCTGACAGGCCCAGTCGAGAAGGAGTCCCGCGCAGCCCCCCGACATGACTGCGCAGCAAGTTCCCTAGCTGACGCCAGGCTCTGAGTCGGGAACTACCTCAGGCTGACGGACTTCGAGGCTCGCTCAGGCGGCGAGGGCGAAGTCGGTGCGCTTGGAATTGGCACCTATTGGTTTGCAAGGAGCGTTGACGAGATGACCTTGCATCCTCGGCCCGCTTCCCCTGGTGTGTCGACCACCGTCGAAACCGATCACCCCCATGGGGGCGACCGCATCACGCTGTTCACTTGTCAACGCCCGCTGTCGCGGGAGACCACAGTATGCCTGAGGAACGTCGCGCACGGCCATCGCATTCCCGGACCGGGCCCCCACCCTCTAGGCTGCGGCCACGACACGCACCCTCGCACGAGCCAGGAAGGTGGATCCGATGCCGCACGAGGTCCGGTCGCCCGTGGGCAGCGGCCCGGCGGACGCACCGCGGTGGCTGCCGGCTGCGGCCGGCTCGGTCGACACCTCGGACGAACCCGCCGTCGGTCTCGTCAGGGCGCCCTTCGGGGGGATCGTCGTGCCGGCGGTGCGCCCCGGTGACCGCGTCGAGGCCGGCGGCGTCGTCGCCACGATCGAGGCGACCAAGATGGAGGCCGCGGTGACCAGCCCGGTGGCGGGCACGGTCGCGCGCCTCGCGGTCGGCCGCCACGCGCACGTCGCGGGCGGTGACGTGCTCGTCGTGCTCAGTGCAGCGAGCGCACCAGCCTGAGGGCCTCCTCGACCGACCCGGTGACGTCGGGCACCGGGAAGATCGTGCCGCGCACGACCCGCTCGTGGTCGACGACGAACGTCAGTCGCCGCAGCCGCGTCGTGCCACCCGCCCGGAAGGTGGGCAGGCGCAGCGCCGTCGTCAGCTCGAGGTCGGCGTCGGACAGCAGCGGGAAGGCGATGCGGTTCGCGGCCGCGAAGTCCGCCTGCTCACCGGCCCGCTGGGTCGAGACGCCGACGACCGCGGCACCGGCGGCCGCGAACTCGGCGAGCCGGTCGCGGTAGGTGCAGGACTCGAGGGTGCAGCCGACGCCGCCGGGCACCTCGTCGGCGCCGGGGAAGCCGGTGCCCGGGTAGCAGTACACGACGGTGAGCGGGGCGTCGGTGACGGGATCGAGGCCGGCGAGCGCCGGCACCGGGCGGCCGACGAGGTCGGCGACGCGCGTCGCCTCGGTGGAGTCCTCGGCGGCGAGGGCGCTCGGGCGCCCGTCGCCGAGCAGCCACGTGTCGCCGAAGTCCTGGAGCGCTGCAAGAACCGGGAGGGCGCCCCGGCCGCGCGCCGTCAGGACGTAGTCGTGCCGCGGCGGATGGTCGGTGTAGCGACGGCGCTGCAGGAGGCCGTCGTCGACGAGCGCCTCGAGCCGCTGGGCCAGGACCTTGCGCGAGATGCCGGTCTCGTCGACGAGCTGGTCGAACCGGGTGCGACCGCCGGCGACGTCGCGGAGCACGAGGAGCGTCCACGGGTCGCCCATGACGCCGACGGCCTGCGCGATGCCGCACGGGTCGTCGGGTCGGGTCCGGCGCCGAGTCACTCGCCCAGTCTAGTCAGTTCCCAAAAGATACTCACTGTGGTCTGATGAGACGGTGCCCGCGTCGCCGTCCGCGCCCTCCTCCGCGTCCTCACCGCTTCGGTCGCTGCCCCGCGTCGTCTGGGTCCTCGCCGCCGGCCGGTTCGTCGGCTCGGCGAGCAGCTTCCTCATGCTCTTCCTCGTCCTCTACCTCACCGGTCCGCGCGGCATCGGCGTGGTGGCCGCGGGCGTCGTCGCGGGCAGCAACGGCGTCGGGATGCTCCTCGGCAACCTCACCGGCGGCCGCTTCGGCGACCGGTACGGGCACCGTCGCGCGCTGCTCTGGGCGGCCAGCGTCACCGGCGTGCTCACCGCGACGATCCCCTGGCAGCCGGTGTGGCTGCTCGCGGCGACGATGCCGGTGGCCGGCTACCTCGGAGCCGTCGCCGCGGTGAGCCAGGGGGCGCTGGCCGCCCTCGCGGTGCCGGTGGGCTCCCGGCGCCCAGCCGTCGCCGTGAGCCGCGCCGCCTCGAACGCGGGGTTCGTCGTCGGCCCGCCCCTGGGCGCCCTCGTCGCGGCGTCGGGCTTCGACGCCCTCTTCGTCGTCGACGGGATCCTGACCCTGGTGCTGCGCCACGTGACCTCACGCCTCCTGCCCGACGAGCCCCCCGTGACCGCCGCTCCCGACGCGCCCACGGGACTGTGGTGCGCCCTGCGTGCCGACCGGGCACTCGTCGTGCTGCTCTGTGGCGCCGTGCTCGTCGACCTCGTCTACCGTCAGCTGTACTCGACGCTGCCCCTGCACCTGCGTGACTCGGGACAGCCGCTCGGCCTCTACACCGCGCTCGTGGCGCTCGGTTCCGGCCTCATCCTCCTCCTCGAGGTTCCGGTGGCACTGTGGCTGCGGCATCGGCCCGCGGTGCCGATCATCGCCACCGGGTACGCCCTCGTCGCCGCCGGCTTCGCGATCGTCGGCTGGCAGACCGTCGGCGTCGCCGCGGCCGCCGTCACTGGCATGGTCGTGCTCACCGCGGGTGAGATCCTCTACAAGACCACGGCCACCGCGCACGTCCTGGACGCCGCCCCCGACCACCTCGTCGGTGGCTACCAGGGCCTCTACACCGCTGCGGCGACGAGCGGCTCGATGCTGTCGGCTCCCCTCGGGGGCGCCCTGTACGCCGCGCGACCGAGCCTGCTGTGGCCCGCCTGCGCCGTCGTCGCCGGGGCGGGCGCCGTGCTGGCCGCGGCCTCCGGCAGGCTGCGGCGCCCGGGCGACGCGGCGGCCTCAGCGCAGCGTCGGCAGGGCCTGGTCCGCGAGGAGGGCGCCGCGGAAGAGGTCGCCCCGTGACTCGAGCCGGGCCGGCAGCGTGCGGATCGTGAACGCGTCGGGTCGCAGGTCCGGGTCGTCGAGCTCGTCCCACGCGATGGGGGCCGAGACCGGGGCCCCGGTGCCGGCGCGCGGGCTGTAGGGGGCGACGAGGGTCTTGTTGACGGCGTTCTGGGTGTAGTCGAGCCGGGCCAGGCCGCCGCGCTCGCGCTTGTGCCACGACCAGCTCACGACGTCGGGCGCCACCCGGCCGACCGTGCGCGACACCGTCTCGACCCAGTGACGCGTCTGGGCGAAGTCGGGCCCGCGGGCGATCGGCACCCACACCTGGATGCCGCGACGGCCGGTCACCTTCGGGTAGGCCCGGACCCCGAGGTGCTCGAAGGCGGTGCGGTGCAGCCGCGCCAGCTCGACGACCTGCTCCCAGGAGGTGTGCTGGCCCGGGTCGATGTCGAACAGGGCGTACGTGGGCCGGTCCGGTGCGTCGGTCCGCGAGGTCCACGGGTGCCACTCGAGACCTCCGAACCCGGCCGCCCACACGAGCGCGGCCGGCTCGTCGACGACGAGGTAGGTCCGCGTCTCGTCGCCCTCCGCTGCGGGGTTGTCCCAACGCGGCAGCCAGGCCGGCGCCTTGTCCGGAACCGCCTTGTGCCAGAAGCCCGGTGCCGCCGCACCGTCCGGGTACCGGTGCAGGTTGAGGGCACGGCCGCGCAGGTACGGAAGCACGACCGGGGCGATGCGCGCGGTGTAGGCGAGCAGCTCGCGCTTGGTGACGGCGGGCTCGCCCGCGCGTGGCGGGAAGAGCTCCTTGTCCAGGTTGGTGACGCGCAGCCGCCGGCCGAAGACCGTCCAGTGCCCTTCGCGACCGAGGCCCTCGAGGGCGTCCAGCTCCTCGTCCGTCGGCCCGGCCGCCGCTCCCCCGAACGGGCCGAGCTCGACGGACGCCTCACCGGCCGGCAGATCGGAGCGCCAGAGCCGCTCCGGGTCGGCCCGCACCTGCTCGTTGGTCCGCCCCGTGAGGACCGACGTCGGGTGGTCCTCCGCGTCCCAGCCGGGAACGGCGGACCGGTCGTGCTTGTGCAGCAGCAGCCACTGGTCGCGGTCCCGGTCGGACCCGCTGCGCACGAGGGCGAACCGGCCGCGCAGGCGCTCCCCGTACAGCTCGGCGTGGAAGTCCCCGTCGCTCACGGCACGGGCGGGATCGTCGGTGCCGACCGGCTCCCAGGTTCCCCGGTCCCACACGATGACGTCGCCCCCGCCGTACTCCCCGGCGGGGATGACGCCCTCGAAGACCTCGTACTCCAGCGGGTGGTCCTCCACGTGGACCGCGAGCCGGCGCACGTCGGGGTCGAGGGTCGGGCCCTTCGGCACGGCCCAGCTGACGAGCACCCCGTCGATCTCGAACCGCAGGTCGTAGTGGAGTCGACGTGCACGGTGCCGCTGGACGACGAACCGTCGGCGGCGCCCCCCGTCGCGATCGTCGCCTGCCTCGCCGCTCGCGCCGGGGGCAGCGCCGGCCACCTCGGGGCCCGGGTCGCCCGCGGGCTCCGGCGTGCGCGTGAAGTCGCGCTTGCGGCGGTACGGCGCGAGCGCGTCGCGACGTCGCCCACCCTCCTTCGACGCGTCGCTGCTGGCCGCCATGCCCTGCCCGTACCCGATCGCGCCCCGGTGCCGCGGGGCCCGTGCCCCCGTGCCGCCCGGGCCGCCGGCGCCCCTCCGTCAGTCCCGCCCGGGCCGCCGGCACGGCGAGCGTCGACTGGGGCGAGACGCGCCATGTATCACGGCGAGGGGGGTGCAGCACTGAGTGGCGCGAGCGTCGCGTCTCGGGGGCTGACCGTCAGGAGCCGCCACAGGGGTCTGCGCGACCGACCCGGCGCCCGCGCTCCCTGCCCGGACGCGACCGCGTGTCGGCGCGCTGCCGGGCGCCCACCCAAGGATGGAGACCTCCCATGCGTACCACCGCCAAGCTCGCCGTCGCCGCCGCCCTCACCCTGGCCACCGCCAGCGGTGGCTACGGCGTCGCCAACGCCGTCACCGGCTCGACGCCGTCCCCCTCGCCGTCGCCGGCCGACACGGCGGCCACCGGGGTCACGGCGCGCTCCGCCTTCGCGACCACGACCCAGCCGAACCCCATGGCGGTCTACGTACCGCTGAAGAACTGCCGTGCCGTGGCCACGGCGACCGCCGGTGGCAAGATCCCCAACGGTGCGACCCGGGACTTCCAGATCACCGGGACGACGGGGTTCCCGGCGCAGGGCGGCACCTCCGGAGGTTGTGGCATCCCGAGCTATGCGACCGCCGTCAGCGCCCGCATCACCTCCACGGCCGCGGACGCGAACGGGGCCTTCATCGCCTACCCGACCGGCACGCCCGTCGGGCAGGGCAGCCTCTACTACGCCAAGGGCGTCAACGTCACGACCGGGGCCAACCTGCAGATCGGCACGGGCGGCAAGGTCACGGTCAAGAACGTCCTCGGCCCGGCGCACCTGGCCATCGACGTCAACGGGTACTTCACGCCGCAGATCCAGGCCCACGTCGAGCTCGACGGCTCGCTCACCTCGGGCACGCCCCTGGTGACGGGCTCCTCGCGCACCGCCACCGGCGTCTACGTCGCGACGGTCGCGCGCGACGTCAGCGCGTGCTCGGCCCACGCCGACCCCGACGGCTCGGGCGGGTTCATCTCCAGCGCGGTCCCGTCCGGCAGCACGGTGGCCGTCTACACCTACAACCTGGCGGGCAGCCCGACGAACATCCGGTTCACGCTCAGCGTCACCTGCTGAGGACGGCACGCGCAGGACGGCGGGGGCCGGCGGGAGACCGCCGGCCCTCGTTGGCCTGCCTCAGCGCCGCTCGAGGGCATCGAGGGCCGAGGGCATCGAGGGCCGAGGGCATAGAGGGCATCGAGGGCTCGGCCTCACCACGAGCCGGACGAGGAGCCACCGCCGCCACCACCACTGAACCCGCCGCCACCGCTGAACCCCGACGACCCGGACGAGCCGGGGGTCGAGGTGAAGGTGCCGGTCGAGGTCGTCGAGAACGAGTCGACGCCGTCGGCGATGCCGGTGAAGTCGGGGAACGTGCTGCCGCTCCAGACGTACCAGGTGGGCATGAGCACCGGCTGGTTCGCGGCCTCAGCCGCCCGGGCGACGTCGGCGAAGGTGCGCGCCCACCGGTCGGCGACGCCGAACACGACGGCGTAGGGCAGGTACCGGCTGAAGATGTTGCTCGCCTCCTCGAAGGCGATCTGGCCCGCCTCGGCCGTGACGAGGTACTCCTTGAAGCCGAGCGCCTGGGCGTTGACGGCCGACCCCTCGGCCGTCTTGGCGGCCATCTTGCCGCCGAGGAACCACGTGATGCCGCCGGCGACGACGAGCCCGGCCCCGAGGGCGAACCCGCCGCTGAACCCGGTGCCGAGCAGGGCGCCGATGGCAGCCCGGCCGTAGAAGAGGAGGAGACCACCGATGACGGCCAGCACGATGCCGAGTCCCTGCCAGAGCCCGCGCTGGGCCTGCGGCGAGGACCGGAACCAGCTGCGGCGCACGACCTCGCGGTACATCTCGGCCTGGATCGACCGCAGGGTGTCGGCGAAGGTGTTCTTCAGCTCGGACAGGCGAACGACGTCGCCGCGACTGCCGAAGATGCCGTCGAGGACCATCCGCTCGTAGGGCAGGAGGCGCTCGGCAGTGGGCGCCGGAAGACGCGTGAGCGTCCAGTCGGTGCGGCCGAACATGCCGCCGCCCTCGGTCTCCTCGATGCGCAGGAAGCCCCGCACCGCGAGGTCGATGACGGTGGCGGAGACGTCGATCGGGTTGGCGGTCTCGTCGATGACGACGCCGACCATGCCCGGCTGGACCCCGGCCGGCGGTTGGAACTGGACGGCGACGGTGTCCGCCGCCCGGCGCGTCGTAGCGGCCACGGTCGTGCCGTCGCCGGTCGCGCCCGTCCCGGAGGTCGGGCTCGCCGCCATGGTGGGCGTCGGTGTCAGGCCCGGTGTCAGGCCCGGTGTCAGGCCTGGTGTCATGTCCGCGTAGCGCTCGTCCCGGCCCCGCGTCCACACCAGGGTGCCCATGACCGCGAGCGCGATGACGGGCGCAGCGATTCCCCCGACCCACGCGGCCGCGTTGGCGGCCGGGGCCGCGTCGGAGCCGATGGACGAGGCGGCGTCGCCCTGCCGCACGTCGGGAAGGACGCGTCCGAAGGCCGTGGCGGGATACGACGCGAGGACCGTCATGGCATCACCCGGCCCGAGCCCGGAGGCCGAGAACGTCGCGGGGTCACCCGGCAGGCTCTGGCACGCCGCGTCCGAGCGCGTCTCCCCCTTGAAGCAGCCGACCTTGGTGGCGGCCGCCGGCGCGGTGACCGTGATCCGCACGGCGTCGCGCGGGGTGGTCTCGTTCGCTCCGAAGACGTTGTAGTACAGCTCGACGGTGCTGGCGCCCTGGCCGTCGGTCGCGGGCGAGCCGTCCGCACGGATCGGGTTGAGCACGTCGTGCAGCGTGTAGCGAACGACGTAGACCTGCGTGCCGCTCGTGTACGCGTCCGCGCTGCCGATGCGGATCTCCTTGGCCGCGCCGTTGTCGCTGACGCGGAAGGCGTCCGGCGCACCGGTCGGGCTCGAGACGGCGACGTCGGTGAGGTCGTAGTAGCGGTAGCGGCCCGGGTCGTCGTTCCAGCCCATCCGCACGACGACGTCGCGGAAGATGCCGTGCTTCTGCTCGCCGCTCGGGAACCGCCACTGGATGGTCTCGGTGACCTTCATGGTGCCGTCGGCCTGCAGGTCGTAGTCCGCCGCGAACGAGGTCATGCCCTCGTCGCCGACGGCGTGGGCCGCCGTCGCCGGGCCGAGGACGAGCAGGACGGCGGCACCGAGGAGCCCGAGGAGCGCGAGGAGGGTGCCGCGCGTCAGGGCCGGTCGGCACCCTGCGGCATGCTCGTTCGTCGATCCCTGCATCGCTCCTCCACCGGTCGGGCCTGAGTGCATCCTGTCACCCGACGCGGCGGACGCGGCAGTGGTTCCCGGCGGCGGGGCGCCCGGGTCAGCGACGGCGGTTGGCGGCGCTCATCGCACGCTCGGCCTCGCGCCGGTCCTGCCGCTCGCGCAGCGCGTGACGCTTGTCGTAGGCCTTCTTGCCGGTGGCGAGGGCGATCTCGACCTTGGCGCGGCCGTCCTTGAAGTAGAGGGACAGCGGCACGATGGTGCGCCCGCTCTCGCGGGTCTTGTGGGCGATCTTCTCCAGCTCGGAGCGGTGCAGGAGCAGCTTGCGCTTGCGGCGTGGCGCGTGGTTGTTCCACGTGCCGTTGAGGTACTCGGGGATGTGCACGTTCTCGAGGTAGAGCTCGTCGCCGGTGAACATCGCGAAACCGTCGACGAGCGAGGCCCGGCCCATCCGCAGTGCCTTGACCTCGGTGCCGGAGAGCACGATGCCGGCCTCGAACGTGTCCTCGATGAGGTAGTCGTGGCGCGCCTTGCGGTTGCTCGCGATGAGCGACCGCCCCTTCTCCTTGGGCACCGGACCGTCCTTCCACTCGTCGACCGGGGTGCGCCGCAGGACGCGACGGCGGACCAACGCTACCCCGGCCGGCCGGTCACCACCGAGCGGGTTTGCGACGCGCCGCCCGATGCACCTCGGGACGAGGTGGGTCAGAGCCAGATGCGGGGGTTGACCGGGGTGCCGTCCTCGTAGACACCGAAGTGCAGGTGGCACCCGGTCGAGTAGCCGGTCGTGCCCGAGTAGGCGATGAGCTGGCCGCGTTTCACCGAGCCGCCGAACCGGACGATGCTCGTCAGGTGGTTGTACGTCGTCACGAGGTCGACCCCGCGGTGGATGCCGTGGTCGATGACCACCTGGTTGCCCCAGCCGCTCGCGCGCCAGCCGGCCCGGATGATCTCGCCCGGCGCGGCCGCGTAGACGGGCGTGCCGCAGGGGATGCCCCAGTCGAGGCCGTCGTGGAGCATCCACTTGTGCAGCACGGGGTGCCAGCGCATCCCGAAGCCGGACGTCGTGGGGCCGTTGGCCGGGTAGGACAGGTAGTTGGACGGCGTCGAGTCACCCGTGCTCACGGGGGGCGGGATGTGCGGCGTGTAGTGGTGGCCGCGCTTCTTGGCGGCGGCCGCCTTGGCCCGCTCGGCCCGGATCTTCGCCGCGCGCTCCGCCCGCAGTCGCGCCAGGCGCTGCTGCTCGCGGATCTTGGCCTGGCGGGCCCGCTCGACGAGGATCGCCTGCAGGCGGGCGGACTCCGCCCGAGCAGCCGCGAGGTCGGCCGCCTCGTTGGCCTGCTGCTCCTTGAGGTCCGCGGCGTAGGCCACCTGCCGCTGCTTGAGGGAGTCGAGGGACGCCTTGGCCGCCGCCGCGTTCTGCGCGGCGGTCACGGCGTTGTTCTTCGCCACGACGGCCTGGTTGCGGGCCTGCGTCGCGGCGGCCGACGCGGACTCGGCGTTGCGCAGCGCGATCTCGGCCTGGTGCTTGAGCTCGGTGATCTCGCCGCGGACGGAGGTGAGGTAGGCCTGCGTCGAGGTGTTGTCGACGGTCATCGCGGCGAGGGCGTCGATGGTGTCGCTCGCGACGGTCGAGGCCGTGTCGGCCATGACGAGCTTGTCGGCGAAGTCCTGCGGCGAGGTGGCCCCGAACACGAGGCCGAGCTGGGACTGCTGGTCCGAGCCCTGGAAGACCTCGGCGGCGTACGCGTCGAGGGCATCCTGGCTCGTCGTGAGCTGGGTCGAGCTCTTGGCGAGCCGCTCGGTGGCGCGCGCCTCGTTGGCCTTGGCCACGGCCAGTTTCTGGGCGACCTCGTCGTTGTGGGCGCGGGCCGCGGCCTCGGCGGCGATGGCGCGCTGCTCGGTGGCCTCGGCGGCCTGCTGCGCGCTGACCGCCCTGGCCTGTGCCGCGAGTGCCGACGCCACGCGCTGCTGGGCCACGGGCAGCGCCGCGTTGGTGCGCTGGAGGTTGACGTAGGCCCCGGCGAGCTTCGTGTTCGTCCCCTCGAGCTGCTGGCCGAGGGAGGCGATGCGCTGGTCGTTGCGCCTCTTCTGGTCGCTGACGGAGTCGGCGCGGGCCACGAGGGCGCTGGCCAGCGAGACGGTGCAGGCGACGACGAGTCCCGCGGCCGTCAGCTTGGTCGCGACAGGGACCCTCTCCGAACGCCTCCTGAGCCACATAGGTTTCATTGGTACCACACGCCTCCGCGGATGGGGAAGGTTCGGGACAAATTGCGCCGCCCCGACGCCGACGTGCGCGCTTCGCTGGTCAGACCCGCAGGTAGCGGCGCAGCGTGACCCAGGACGTGACCGTCGCCAGGCCGATGACGCCCACGACGATGAACGGGGCCACGTAGAACACGTCGGCCACCCCGATGAACGCGGTGTCCGTCAGGGTCGTCGAGAGGAAGCCGACGACGCCGTAACGGACGGTGGCCCACAGCATCGCCATGGCCAGGACCGCCCCGAGGACGCTCGACAGGACGGTCTCCATGACGAACGGGAAGCGGATCGTGAAGTTCGAGGCACCGACGAGCCGCATGATGCCGGTCTCGCGGCGCCGGCTGAAGGCGGTCTGGCGGATCGTCGTCGAGATGAGCATGACGGCCGCGAGGACCATGAGCGAGGACAACGCGATCGCGGCCCACGAGACCGTGTTCATGAAGGTGAAGAACTTCTCGAGGAGCTTCTTCTGGTCCTGGACGTCGGCGACGCCGGGCATGCCCTTGATCGAGCTGGCGACGACGTCGAACTTGTCGGGGTCGTTGAGGTTGACGCGGTAGGAGTCGGCGAAGTACGACTCCCCCGCCCGGGCCAGCGGCGAGTTCTTGTACGTGTCCTTGAAACGCTGGAAGGCCTCGTCGCGCGACTCGTAGAAGACCTCCTTGACCGTCGGCTTGAGCGCCTCGAGCTCGTCCTTGATGGCCTGACGCTGGGCGTCGGTCGTGGCCTCGCCGGCGCAGTTGGTGTACCGCGTCTTCTCGGCGCACAGCAGGACGGTCACCTGGACGCGGTCGTACCAGTAGTCCTTCATCGTGTCGACCTGACGCTGACCCATGAGGCCGAGCCCGAGCAGGTACATCGAGATCATCGTGACGATGACCACGGACAGGGCCATCGACACGTTGCGTCGCAGGCCGTTGGCGATCTCACCGAGCAGGAACTGGATCCTCATCGTGGTCCTCGCTCAGCGCTCGCTCGTGTGGACGGCCTTCTGCCGCCTGAAGATGCCCCCACGCGGTCGTGGCTCGTCGGCGTCTCGCCCGATGGGCGGGAGCGTGTTGGCTTCGGGGCCGTCAAGGCCGTCGGGGCCGTCGGGGCCGTCGGGGCCGTCGGGGTCGGCATCGTCCCAGCCGTCGGCGACGTCGGGCGTGGCCGGGGCAGACGCCGCGACCTGCTCGGCGCGCGACGTCTCGTCGAGCCGGACCCGGGGCAGGCTGCCGGTCGTGTAGTCGCTCGCCTCGATGTCGCTGACGAGGACGCCGTCCCGGAGCCGGATGACGCGCTTGCGCATCGCGTCGACGGTGACGGTGTCGTGGGTGGCCATGACGACGGTCGTGCCGACGCGGTTGATGCGGTCGAGCAGCTGGACGATGCCGAGGCTCGTGTCGGGGTCGAGGTTGCCGGTGGGCTCGTCGGCGAGCAGGATCGCCGGTCGGTTGACGAAGGCGCGCGCGATGGCGACGCGCTGCTGCTCGCCGCCGGAGAGCTGGTGCGGCAGACGCTTCTCCATGCCCGACAGGCCGACGAGGTCGAGGGTCTCGGGGACGATCTGGCGGATCCGCGACCGGCTGCTCCCGAGCACCTGCAGGGCGTAGGCGACGTTCTGGAAGACGGTCTTGTTCGGCAGGAGGCGGAAGTCCTGGAAGACGCAGCCGATCTCACGGCGCAGCGCAGGCACCTTTCGGTCGGGCAGCCGGTCGAGCTCGCGGCCGGCCACGAGGATGCGGCCCGCGGTCGGGTCCTGTTCCTTCATGACGAGCTGCATCATCGTCGACTTGCCCGACCCGGACTGGCCGACGACGAAGACGAACTCACCGCGCTGGACCTCGAGGCTGACCGCGTCGAGGGCGGGACGCGTGGTCCGCGGGTAGGTCTTCGTGACGTTCTCGAAGAGGATCATCGGTCGGGCCTCGGCTCCTGCAGGCTGCGGCTGGGCGGTGGCCCGGCTGCCGGCGTCCGGTGGTGGCGCGGGCACGACGGCAGGCGGGCCGCTACGAGGCTACGGGCGCGAGGGGGCGAAACCCGGGCACCTCGCCCTCACCGGGCGTGGCGCGCCGTGCGGACGCGGCGGGAGGGCCGCCGCAATGCGTCAGACCTTCGCGTCGGCCTTCTTCTGCGCGATCTGCCAGCGGATGCCTGCCTCGATGAAGCCGTCGATGTCGCCGTCGAAGACGGCGGTCGGGTTGCCGGTCTCGAACTCGGTACGCAGGTCCTTGACCATCTGGTACGGGTTGAGGACGTAGGAGCGCATCTGGTCGCCCCAGCTCGCCTTGACGTCCCCGGCCATCTCCTTCTTCACCGCGGCCTCCTCCGCCTTGCGCTGCAGGAGCAGGCGGGACTGGAGGACGCGCAGGGCGGCGGCGCGGTTCTGGATCTGGCTCTTCTCGTTCTGCATCGAGACGACGATGCCGGTCGGGAGGTGCGTCATGCGCACGGCCGAGTCGGTCGTGTTGACGCTCTGGCCGCCGGGGCCGCTCGAACGGAAGACGTCGATCTTCAGCTCGTTCTCGGGGATGTCGATGGAGTCGTCGCTCTCGATGAGCGGGATGACCTCGACGGCGGCGAAGCTCGTCTGGCGGCGGCCCTGGTTGTCGAAGGGGCTGATGCGCACCAGGCGGTGGGTGCCGCCCTCGACCGACAGGTGCCCGAACGCGTAGGGGACGTTGACCTCGAAGGTGGCCGACTTGAGGCCCGCCTCCTCGGCGTAGGAGGTGTCCATGACCTTCGTCGGGTAGCCGTGGCGCTCGGCCCAGCGCAGGTACATCCGCATGAGCATCTCGGCGAAGTCCGCGGCGTCGACGCCGCCGGCACCGGCGCGGATCGTCACGACGGCCTCACGCTCGTCGTACTCGCCCGACAGCAGGGTGCGCACCTCGAGCTCGCCGATGTCCTTCTTCAGCGTGGCGAGCTCGCGCTCGGCCTCCTCGAGGGTGGCGGCGTCGTTCTCCTCCTGGCCCATCTCGACGAGGGTCTCGAGGTCCTCGATGCGCCGGTCCATCTCGACGACACGGTCGCGCTCGGAGTTGGCGCGGCTCAGGGCACTCGTCACCTGCTGCGCCTTGTCGGGGTCGTCCCACAGGTCGGGGGCCGAGGCCTGCTGCTCGAGGTCGTCGATGGTCCTGGCGAGCGCGTCGAGGTCGGTGACGCCGCGCACGGAGTCCATCGTCGCGCGCAGGTCCTTGATCTCTTGCGTGAAGTCAACAGCCACGATGGGACAGCCTACGGCAGCACGTGCGGTGCTCGGGCGTCGTCGGGCCGCCGTCGGACTCCCGTCGGACTCCCGTCGGACTCCCCCGAGGCGCGCGGTGAGTGTGGTGCCGCACCGCCCGCCCGGACGCCAGTGCGCCCCGGTCGCTGCGCGAGCGACCGGGGCGCCGGGGCGATGCCGGGACCGGGACCGCGAGGGGTGGGGTGTCGCGGCCCCGGCCGATGGTGGCGGGGGTCCTTCCGGTCACGGCCTGTCAGTACACGTCCTTGGACATCCAGCGGATGTCGTAGCTGCTCGGCGCGGTCATCATCGTGGTGGAGCTCACCGTCGGGTACATGACGCTGCGCGTGCTCGTCGAGTGCGGCAGACCGCCGCAGTGGCCGAGCTCGTGGATCATCGTGTGCTCGCCGAGCGTCCAGGACGCCAGGATGGGGTCGAGCTTGATCGAGCAGGCGCTGATGACGCCGCCGTTGACCGACAGGGAGGCGCCGCCGACGCTGTCGAGCCCGGTCGTCGGCATCTCGAAGACCACGGTGATGTTGGCCTTGCTCGGGTCGGACGTCGTGACGACGTTCCATCCGGACTTGCGCCACTCGGACACCGCCTCGGCGACCTTGACGTACGTGTTGCCGCCGGTGCCGTCGTACACGACGGCCTGCGTTGTCCAGTGGCCCCAGTACGCTGCCTCGGCCGAGCCACTCGGGCTGGTCTTGGCGCCGGACGGGACGGGCTTGGCCGCCACCGACGTGGCGGCTGTGGCGAGGGTGAGACCGATCGTCGCGAGCGCGACGACGAGGATCCGCTTCATGGACCAACTCCTGGGGGACCAGCCACGGGGGCTGCAGGGTGACGGGGGACGTTTCAGGGCCCGCGGGGGTTCGGGTCCCTTCGATGGTGCGCTCGGTTGGCTTTCGCCCACGTTAGCGGCGTATGTCCCTTTTCCTCCCCGTTTCCGTAAAGTCCGCCACCCGGGTTGCGGCGTGGCGACACGCCGACGGCCCGGCATCGTGGTTGGATGCCGGGCCGTCGGCCATGCGAGACGGTCTCAGCAGTAGCGGTAGTCGGCGCCGGTCGAGCTCCAGGCGCACGTGTCGACGAGCGAGCCGGACGCGTTGCGCAGGTAGGCGGTGTCACCGGTGTTGTTCCAGACGTACCAGGAGCGGTTGTAGTAACGGTTCGTGCTCGTCGCCGTCCCGCGGCCGGTGCGGATCGTGACCGTCGCGCCGGCCTTGAGCGTGAAGGTCGGGAACCGGTAGGTGTAGCCGGTCCTGTCGCGCAGCGTCCAGCCCGTGATGACGCGGTTGCTGCGCGTCGTGTTCTTCAGGACGACGTACTCCGCGTTGAGGCTCGTGTTGCTGCCGGTGTCCGACCCCGGGGAGTCGTACTGGACCTTGTAGACCATGACGGCCGGCAGGGCCTGGGCCTGCGTGGCAGCGGTGACCGGCCCGAGCAGGCCGAGGGCGATGCCCGTCGCGGCGGCGACGGCGGTGGTGCGAGTGCTCACGGTTGCGTTCCTCGTTCGTCGACGCGCGACCGGTGGCCGCGCGAGATGCGTCGGCCGCTCCGGCGGGCAGGAGCCGGTGCCGGACCCGGAGACCGGCGGACCCTTGCCAGGAGAAGGAAGCCAGGGCCCGGATGCGGTGACGCACGAGAAACCTAGGTCGGGAGGGCTTGCCCCCGCGGCGTTTTGGGCGAAGTGCCCGAATCCAGCCCCTCGCGGTAGGTCGCCGGCGTCACCCCAGCCGAGCGCGGGCGCTGGAGGTGACGGTGATGGTCACGCCGCCGCCCAGCCGCTCGAGCACCCACCCGCTCATCGGCAGCGTGGCCCGACCCTGCAGGGTGACGACCGCGGTCGACCCGTCGGGGCTGCCGGTGCGGGGCACCAGGCGCCAGTCGGTGACGCCGCTCGGCAGCGGGGTGCGTCGGAGGTGGGCCGCGGCCGCTGCGACCACGGACGCGTCGCTGAGGACGAGCCGGTCGGGCACACCCTCGGCGTAGGCCGCCCGCTCGTCGATGGCGTCCGCGGCGTCGAGCGCGGCGGCGTCTGCGGTGTCGAGCAGCCGCATCCGGGCCAGCTGGGCGGCGGTGACGTCGACCGCGCCGAGGATGAGGACCACGACGATGACGAACAGGCCGAGGATGAGCACGCTGATCTGCCCGCGGTCGCGGCCACGGGCAGACACGAGCCGTCGCAGGTGCCGGACGGGGTTCATCGGGCCACGAACCGGTCGACCGAGGAGACGTGGGTCGAGGAGACGGACACCGACGAGGGGACGTGGTCGGCGATGAAGTCGGGCACCAGCGGCAGTGCGACCTCGATGCGCGCCTCCGCGCGGACGAGGCCCTCGGCCCGCAGACAGGGCGAGCCGTCGCACGTCAGGCTGATCGTGGCGTCCTGGGTGAAGCCGAAGTCCTCGAAGGCGAGGTGTGCCGCCGCCGACGCGCGGGCGTACCCGTCGCCGTCGCGGGTGGCCGTGACGAAGGCCCGCCCGGCCTCCCGACCGGCCAGGGAGACCGAGAACGAGGCCGCCTGGAGGCGAGCCATCGTCAGCACGAGGTACAGCAACGGCAGCAGCAGCAGGATGCCGAGGAAGATGAACTCGACCACGGCCCGGCCGTCGTCGCCTGCGGCGCGGAGGCGGGCCCGCTGCGCACGGAGGAGGCTGAAGGCGTTGCGCCTGCGGCCGATCCGGGCGTGCTGCTGGGGTCTCACGGACCGGTCCCCCGCGTCGGCGGTCCGGGAGCGGCCGCCTCCTCGCGCTCACTGGGCGAGCCGGCCTGCGGCGTGCCACCGGCTCCGTGCGACACGCTGCCCGCAGAGACCTGGTCCTCGCTGAAGGCCCGGCCGCTCACCGCCAGGGACTCGGACGGGCCGAGCGGCCCGACGACGGGGAGCGGCGCCCGGACGGTGACCTCCACGACCCGGACACCGTCCGGCGTCGTCCGTTCGTCGACGTCGACGTCCTGCGCGAACCGGGCACTGAGCGAGGAGGTGATGAGGGCCCGCGTCCGTGCGACGCCGTCAGCCGGTTCCGCGTCGGCCCGGGCGGCGTAGCGGGCGCCCTCGGAGGCCGCCGAGATGAGCGTGTTGCGGACATAGAGCGCCAGGCCGATCTGGAAGACACCCAGGGCGACGAACAGCAGCAGCGCGGAGACCATCGCGAACTCGGCGATGGCCGAGCCGCGGTCGCGCGCCGCCGGCAACCGACGGACGGCACGTCGGGCCGTGACCGCGACCCTTCGAGGGCCCGCGGCCAGGGACGGTTCGGCGCTGCGGACGCTGCCCGTCGGGCTCGGGGCCGCGACGGCCGCGGTCACGGTCCCTTGACGTCGCCGATGGCTTCGCTGAACAGCTGGCCGAGCTGTGGCCCGGCGATGGCCCAGAGCGCCGTGACGAGGCCGGCTGTCATGATCGTGATGAGGACCCAACCCGGGACGTCGCCCCGGTCGTGGGGCCCACCGAGTCGGCGTGCGAGTGCCGCGAGAGCTGCGTCGTGCAGACGCGCGGACGCTGTCGTCAGCTGCTTCATCTGTCTTTCTCCCTGTCTGGTCGGTTCACGGTCTGTGGAGGGCATCCGGACCTGAGGCGCGTCAGATCCGGAAGTGCAGGAAGCTCAGGCCCGGGTACAGGGCGAAGAGCACTGTGACGGGCAGGATGAGGAAGACGACGGGGACCATCATGAGGATCTCCCGTCGCCCGCCCTGCTCCATGAGCGTGCGGCGTCCGGCCTCGCGGACGTCCTGCGCCTGGGCGCGCAGGACCTCGGCGAGGGGAGTGCCCCGCTCGACGGCCACGACGATGCCGTCGACGAACCGGGTCAGGCTCATCAAACCCGTGCGGTCGGCGAGACCGCGCAGCGCGGTCGGCAGGTTGGCGCCCGCGCGGGCATCGGACAGGCAGCGGCGCAGCTCGTCGGACAGCTCGCCCTGGGACAGGCGGCACACGCGGTCCAGCGCACCCACCGCCCCCTCCCCCGCGCTGACGGCGAGCGCGAGCAGCTCGGCGACGGTGGGGAACTCGGTGAGCATCCGCGCCTCGCGGCGCGCCGCTGCGCGCGACAGCATCCAGTCGCGCGCGATGATGCCGCCGAGGGTGCCGCACACGAAGACGCCGACGAGCGCGACCACGGGGAGCCGCCGCTGCGCGACCGCGACGAGCCCGGTGACGAGCAGCCCCGCGAGGCCACCCAGGGTGCCCCAGAGCACCTGCTCGGCGCGGAAGCGGTCGAGGTCAGCGGCGACGCCGGCCCGCAGCTGGCGCCGGACGACCGAGGGCGACCCGCCGAGCACCGACCCGATGAGTCGGCCGAGCCGCGCGACGTACGGGGCGAGGAGGTCGCCGAAGCCGAAGGGACCCCGTGGGGCGGCCGGACGGCTGAGCAGCGTCGACGGGCGAGGGGCGTCCCTCAGGTACGGCTCGAGCCGTTCGTCCAGACCGGGGCGACGGCTCGCCGGCAGACCGGCGGCGACGAGCGCGAGCCCCGCCACGAGCAGCACGCCGACGACGGCGCCGGGCCACGACCAGCCGGTGCCGAGCAGGCGGGTCAGGGCCCCGCTCGTGCCGCTCACCGGAGCACCCGCTCTTCCTCCGGCAGCCGTCCGACCCAGACCATCGCGCGGTAGGCGACGACGCAGACGGCCGCGCCGATGGCGAGGACGAGCCAGCCGACGGGAGAGGCGTAGGCGACGAGGGAGCGCCCGTTCAGGGCGAGCATCGCGAGGACGATCCACGGCGCGGCGACCGCGAGACGGGCCGCGTTGACGGTCCAGCTCTGGCGCGTCTCGAGCTCGGCGCGGGTGCGGGCGTCCTCGCGGAGGAAGGAGGAGAGCGTCCGGAGCAGCTTGCCGAGGTCGCTGCCACCGACCTCTCGGGCGATGCGCAGCGACTCGACGAGGCGGTCGGCGACGGGGTCGCTCAGACGCTCCTTGAGCCGGTCGAGCGAGTCGTGGAACCGACCGGTGGTGCGATAGTCCTCGGCGAACGCGGCGAAGGCCGGCCGGAGCTCCTCGGGCCCACGCGTCGACAGCTGCGAGAGCGCCTCCGGCAGCGCGAGCCCGGCGCGCACGCCGGACGTGACGTTGTCGACGACATCGGGCCAGAGGTCGCGCAGCTTGTTGCGGCGTGAGCGGGCGCGCATCCGCACCAGCGAGATCGGCGCCGTTCCGGCCATGACGGAGAAGCACAGGGCGATCGGCGCGACACGGGTCAGGGCGAGGACGACGGCGAAGGTCAGCAGGAACAGGATGGTCGAGCCGACGACGAGGTTGGTGGGCGTGACCGAGGCGTACCCGGCCTGGTTGAGGTGGTCGCGCAGCTCGACGACGAAGCCGGACCGGCGTGGGCCGGACTCGGGCGCCGGCACCTGCGGCCAGAACGACCAGTAGACGAAGAAGACCCCTGCGCCGAGGAGGAGCCCGACGGCGAGCGGGGAGCTCATGCCGGCTCCCGGGCCAACAGTGCCGCGACGTCGTACCCCGCGCGCTCGAAGGCCTCGTGGTGCGGCGGGAAACCGTCGGCGCGGACGAGCCGACCGGCGCGCGTCGTGAAGAGGTCGGCGATCTCGACGACGTCACCCTCGGCACGACCGGGCACCGCCACGATCTCGCGAACCCGGCGCAGCCCGTCACGCTCGAGCGCGACATGGACGACGAGGTCGACGGCCGCTGCCACGGTCGGCACGACGAACCGGCTCGACACGTTCTCACCGGCGAGCAGCGGAAGGGTGCACATCTTCGTGACGGCCTCGCGGGCGCTGTTGGCGTGCAGGGTGCACATGCCCGGCACACCGGCATTTGTAGATGCACAATAAATACATGACCAAAAGAGCGGCCATCTACTGCCGCATCAGCCAAGATCGCACCGGTGCCGGACTGGGCGTCGAGCGTCAGCGCGCCGACTGCGAGGCCATGGCCGCCCGTCTCGGCTGGACGGTGGGAGAGGTCTACGTCGACAACGACGTCAGCGCCTACTCAGGCAAGGGCCGGCCTCACTACATGGCCATGCTCGAGGCCATCCGGACCGGCTCGGTCGACGCCGTCATCGCGTGGCACGAGGACCGTCTGCACCGGTCACCGCGCGAGCTGGAGGACTACATCGACGCGTGCGAGCCCCGGGCGGTGGTGACCCACTTCGCGCAGGCCGGGGAACTCGATCTCGCCACCGCTAGCGGCCGCATGACCGCGCGCATCCGCGGCGCCGTGTCCCGGCAGGAGTCCGAGCACAAGAGTGAGCGGGTCCGGCGGGCACAACTCCAAGCCGCGCAGGCAGGAAGGTGGCTAGGCGGCGCTCCCCCATTCGGCTGGAACCTGCGCGAGGACGGCGGCGCCACGCTAAACCGGCGCGAAGCCGATGTCGTCCGTGAGGCGTGCGCCGCGGTGCTCGCCGGAGCGAGCCTCGGTTCCGTCGTGGCCGAGCTCAACGGGCGCGCGGTCGGCACTGGGTTCTACAAGCACGGCTGCGTCGAGAAGGCGGAATGCAAGGACGAGCAGGGCAACCGGCGCCGGGGGCGTGACTGCCCACAGAGGAAAGAAGGCCGGTGGAACTACACCAGCCTGCGCCAGGTGCTTACCCGACCGCGAAACGCCGGCCTCTCGGTGCTCAACGGCGAGGTCGTCGGCAAGCTGACGTGGCCCGCCATCGTCACCGAGGACACGTGGCGAGCGGTGTGTGCGGTCCTGACGGACCCGTCCCGACGACGCTCGTCGAGCAACCGGGTCCGGTGGCTCCTCGCAGGTATCGCGACGTGCGGCACGTGCGATGCGCCCCTGAAGTCTGCGACGGTCGCCCGGAACCGTGCCAAGGGCACGACCCGGACCGTCTACCGCTGCCCGACGTCGGGCACCGGGCACGTCGCCCGGTCGGCCGAAGACCTCGACATGCACGTCACCGGGGTCGTCCTCGGGCTGCTGGCGCGGCCCGACTTCGCCGACGTCCTCACCCCGCCAAGCGGCGCCGACGGCACGGCGCTGCAGGTCGAGGCGACGGCGATCCGCGCGAGTATGGACGAGGTGGCCGACCTCTTCGCGGCTGGCAGCATCACAGGTGCCCAACTGGCGAGAAGTACCGCGGGGCTGCGCAAACGACTCGACGACGTGGAGGCGGCGATGGCCCGAGCAGCCCGTGGGACGGCCTTGGCGCCGTTCTCCGGGCGCGACCCCGCCAAGGTGTGGGAGGCGTTGCCGATGGACCGGAAGCGGGCCGTGGTGCGCGAACTCATGGAGGTGAGGGTGCTGCCGAGCATCAAGCGCGGCAATGCCTACGACCCGGACCAGGTACAGATCGTCTGGAGGCAGCCGTGATCAAGCGAGACGTCCTGATCGTCTGCAGCAACCGCGGACGGCACCCGCGACGATCCCTAGTGCACATCGTCCCCGCCGACCCCGGCAACACGCGACTGCCGGAGGAGGCGCGGCGTCGCGGGTTCTACGCCAACGAGAGCGTCACCCGAACGACCCCGGCCGGCAGCAGGGTCACCGAGCGCGCCGACGTTCACATCAGCCACGCGGGGACGGTTCACGTACCCCCGTGCCCGACCTGCGGGCGCGCCCCGCGCATCCCCGCAGATCAGCTCGCCGCGGTCAGCGCTCAACTACAGCCGGACACTCAGGGCCGCGCCGTCCTCGATATCTCGCGGCTACCTAACTAGCATTAGCACCACAACGGGCCGAGGTGCGTTTCCGCCTCGGGCAGACCGCCTCGCTGACACGCACGGGCGGTGCCTTTCCAGTGCCTTCTGGAGCCCGAAGTGTCATTCACCTCAGAACGCGCCCGCGTGGCGTCCCTCAGCCGATCCCGGCGACCCGACGATGCCGAGCTGGTCGAGGCCCGGCGCAATATGCGCGCCGAACGTCTCGCTGACGTCATCCGCAAGACGGTGGCCGAGGCGCCGCCGCTGACGCCCGAGCAACGAGACCGTCTCGCCCTGCTCCTCCGCGGCGGTGACGCCGCATGACTCCCGGAAACGACCGCGCCCCCATCCCGGAGGGACAGGGGGCGCAAGGGTCCGCGACGACCAAGCCCACTGTAACCACGTTCGGGGCGGCGCACCGACGACTCGTCGAGGCGCTCGTCAACAAGGGCTGCCGGGTCAGCGGCTCCAGCGCTCAGTGCCCAGCCCACGACGACCGCAACGCGTCCCTGTCACTGACCCGCAGCCCTGACCGCATGCTCGTGCACTGTCATGCCGGCTGCAGCACCGACGACGTCCTCGCCGTCATCGGTCTCACGATGGCCGACCTCTTCGACGCGGCTCCCATGGAACGGCCCCAATCACGGCTGGTCGCCACCTACCGGTACGAGGACGAGCAGGGGACGCTCCTCTACGAGAAGCTGCGCTACGAGCCAAAGAGGTTCCAGCAGCGCGCGGCCGATGGGACGTGGAGGCTCCTCGGCGTCCGCCGTGTCCTCTACAACCTCCCCGCGGTGCTCGATGCGGTCGCGTCCGGTCGGACTATCCACATCGTCGAAGGCGAGAAGGATGCCAACACGCTCAACGGGCTCGGTGTCGTCGCCACCACGTGGAGCGATGGCGCGTGGCAGCCAGGCGCGTCGTCGAAGTGGCGGGACGAGTACACGGAGGTCCTCAGGGGCGCCAACGTCGTCATCGTCCGTGACCGCGATGACGCCGGACGACACACCGCCAGCGACATCGCCCGCGCGCTACGCCCTGTCGCGGCGAGCGTAGTGGTGGTGGAGCCTGCTGTCGGAAAGGACGTCACGGACCACATCGCTGCGCAGCGTCGGCTCGACGAACTCGTCTTCATCCCGGATTCCCCAAGCACGATCGAGGGAGAGTCCGGCGCCGGCGAGCAGCTGGAGGAAGACCCGTTCGCGTGGGTCGAGGGATGGGCAGGCCGGATCAACTGGCACGACCTATTCGCCGACGACGACCCAGACGAGGAGTGGCTGCACATGCCGCTCGTCCCTGCCCGTAGGTCCATCGTCATCTACTCCCGACCGAAGGTCGGCAAGTCACTCCTCGCGCTCGAGCTGGCCGTCGGGCTGTCCCGCGGTCAGAGGGTGCTCGGGTACCAGCCGCCGCGCCGCGTCCGCGTCCTCTACGTCGACTTCGAAAACGACCCCAGGGGGGACATCCGCTCGAGGCTCGTCGCGATGGGATGCGGACCAAGTGACCTCGACCATCTCGACTACCTCTCCTTCCCGGCGCTCGCGGCCCTCGATACCGCCGTCGGTGCTGACATGCTCCTCGCGGCGGTCCGGGTGTACGACGTCGAGGTCGTCGTCATCGACACCGTCAGCCGCGCCGTCCAAGGCGAGGAGAACAGCAACGACACGTGGCTCGGGCTCTACCGACACACCGGCCTCCAGCTCAAGCGGGCGGGCGTCGCCGTCGTCCGCCTCGACCACTCCGGCAAGGACGAGGCGAAGGGGCAACGGGGCGGGTCCGCGAAGTCGGGCGACGTCGACGCTGTCTGGAGGATGACCCGCATCGACGGTGCCACAGACCGGCTACGCCTCGACTGCACCGACTCGCGCATGGTGGTCCCGGTCAAGGAACTGACCATGACCCGACGCAGCGATCCACTGCGTCACGAGGTCGACGGGCTCAACCTGCTCACCGAGCGCGAGTCCAAGGTCGAGCGGCTCATCCAACTGGCCGACGACGCCGGGCTGCCCGCCGACGCCGGCCGCGACGCCATCCGGGCGGTCGCCAAGGCCCACGACATCGGAGCCCGCAACGAGGTGCTGGCAGACGTCGTCAAGGCTCGAAAGTTGTCCCCGGCCCGTGGGGACACCCCTCCCGCAGGGACGACGAAGACGACATCGAGGCGCCGGGGACAACCGGGGACACCACTGCCGACCATGGCGGAGTCCCCGCACGAACCCACCCCTGAGGGGTGTCCCCGGCCCACGGGGACAACCGGGGACACGGGTACGGCCCCACTGTCCCCGGGGCAACAACCCTATGGGTTGCCCCGAGGGGACAACCCGCGGGACGCCGAGGACCGATGCCCAACCTGCGACGGCCCAATCGAAGAACTCCGTGCCGTCGGGGGCCTCAACTGCCTGGCATGCCACGACGCGGAGGCCGCGTCATGAAGTGGCAACTCACCCTCGCCAGCATCGACGGGACACGCGCCGCCGTCATCGGACCCTCGATCCCCGACGGCGCTCCCCCAATCGTCCGCGAAGGCCTCGCCCGCCGGGCCATCGTCAACAACGGAGGCACGTGCCCGTGCGGCGCGCGGATGCACCTACCGAGCCGCGCCGACCGTCGACAAGCAGCTCGTCGTCGGCAGCCCATCCACGTCGTCGCCCAGCACGACGACGACTGTCCCGCCTTGATCATCGAGCGCGACCGGTGGAGGTGGGCGCTGTGACCTCCCGGGGGCCGGTCGCTCCGGCGCACCGCTCCGGCCCTGCACCCGCGCGTCGAGAAGGAACTAGGGCGCGACCCACGGGTCTGGTCAACCGACACCGAGCCGCTACTCATCTGCACGAATCAACAACTAGGAGAATCATGTCCAAGGAGACGCAAGTCATCTCGTCGAAGGTGTCACCCGAGGTCGCTGACCGAGTCGAGGACTACGCCCGCGCTCACGGGCTCACCGTGTCCCTCGCGGTCCGGGCCTTCATCGAGCAGGGCCTCGCGGCCGAGGGTGGGCCGGGTCCGATCGAGACGGCGACACGACGGCAGATCGGGGATGACGCGTCCGACGTGATCGCCGCTACAGCAATCGAACTGGCGCGCCGCCTCGACGTCGACCCGTCGAACGGCGTCCAGCACTCGCGCGAACTTTACCGCCTCATGGGCGTGCTCGAGGACAGGCGGCGTGCCGAGGCCCCGGTGGGGCACGTGGACATGGCCGGGGTCCTCGAGTCCCTCATGAGGCTGCGGCGTGCCGGGTACGGCACGCACTGCTCGCGGTGCGAGGGCGCGATGACCCGGGTCGACGTCTGCACGTGCGAAGTGTGAGAGGACGAATTGCCGTGGGCTGGAACAAGATCCCTACGAACGCTGTCGAGGTCCGCGTCGACCTGCTCGACGACCTGCAACTCCGGGCGCTCGTCCGGTGGTTCGAGTACGGATGGGAGCGCACGCCCGACGACGGGTGCGCGCTGTTCTTCCGGGACCTCGCCGCCGCCCTGCAGGAGGTGGTGCGGGACCGGCAGGTCGAGGACGACAACGAGGTCAAGGCGTCGCTGGCGGACGCCGACCTCCCGGCCGACCTCGTCGAATCCTTCGCTGTACTCGAGGAGCCCGACACCGAGCACGTGCTCGACGTGCCCGACACGCTCGCCGACGAGGACGCGCGTGGATGGGAACGGCTCGACGACCCGCCGGATGACGTACAGTGACAGCGCAACATCCTCCGTGGGTCGGGGCCAAGGTGCCCGGCGGAGGGGTCGCAGTTTTTCTCCGTGGTCGGGCAATCGCCCGGCGGAGGGCCAGCGTGGTCGGGCAAGCGCCCGGCGCGGCCACCGCGCCGATGTGCGCACTCCCCAATTCACTTCCCTCACGGAGGAAGCATTCCCATGACCATTCGAGATGACGACTACCACGACATCGAGTCGACGGAGGAAAAGCTCCGCGCGATGACGCGGACCCAGCGGGCCGCCGTACGCGCCGGCTGTGTCAGCCGGATCGCGGAACTGGACGGCTACGCCCGGCGCTCCGTCGCCCAGGACGAGGAACGCGAGATCGCCATGGACGTGCTCGCGAGAGTCGACGCGATCATCGCCGAGGACGAGGTCAACCGCGCCCGGCGTCACGACGAACTGGTGTCTCGGGCCGCGTCGCCCGGCAACATCGAGACGGTCGGGCAGGACACGAGCCGGACGGCGTCGCCCGGCGGCGACTACCGACGCGCCGCCTTCGGTGACCTCGCCCGCCGTGAATCGCTCGTCGACATCGACCCCTCGGATGCGCTGCGTCGCGCCGACGCCGCCCTCGAAGTGCTGCGAAGCAGCGGCGTGCCCGACGATGGCCTCCAGCGGCTCGCCGCGCTCACCGCAGCCCCGGACAAGAACGAGTGGGGCGACTTGTACCCGGCCGCGAAGATCGAGCGGGCGCACGCCGCCGCGCAGACCGTCGCGTTGTCCGATCCGGCGTACCGCTCGGCCTTCGACAAGATCGTCCGGTCCCCGATGGGCTTCAACATCGACCTCACCGACGACGAGCGGCGGGCGCTGGCGCGCACCCGGTCCTTCACCCGTGACCTCGCGGGCGATGTCCGCGACTGGGCGACCGGTCACCTCATCGGCGACTACTCGGCACGTGCCGCGATGTCCCTGACGGCCGCGAACGGCGGGTACATGGTGCCCTTCACCCTCGACCCGACGATCATCCTGACCAACAACGGCTCGGCGAACCCGTGGCGGGCGTGGGCGGCCCACCGGACGACGACCACGAACGACTGGAACGGCGTGAACAGCGCCGGGGTGAGCGCCGCGTGGCTCGCGGAGGGCATCGAGGCTGGGGACAGCAGCCCGACGGTCGCGCAGACGAAGATCACGCCGTCGAAGGCCGCGGCGTGGGTCTTCGGCTCGTACGAGGTGATGGACGACTCCGACTTCGCCCAGAACCTCCCGTCCCTGCTCGGCGACGCGAAGGACCGGCTGGAGGAGGCTGCGTTCGCGACCGGAACCGGGACCGGGCAGCCGTTCGGGGCGGTCACCCGGGCGACCGCGACGGCGCTCGGTGGTGGCGCGATCACGGCCGCCGGTATCTACTCGCTCCACCAGGCACTTCCTGCCCGGTTCCGGAACGGCCGCCCGGGATGGTTCGGCAACGTCGTCGCCCTCGACCAGCTCCGGCAGACCCCCGTCTTCACGGGGTCGCAGCAGCCGATCCTGCAGGGGACGGCGATGGCCCCGTTCGGCGAGCCTGCGTACGAGTCGACCACGATGGACGCGGTGATCGGCGTCGGCGGGCACAAGGTCGTGTTCTACGGCGACGGCAACCACTACCTCATCGTCGACCGGGTCGGGATGTCGGTCGTGTATGACCCGATCGTCAAGAGCACGGCGAACGGCCGACCGACCGGCCAAGCGGGCTGGTTCGGCTTCTGGCGGGTCGGTGCCGACTCGTCGGTCGCCGGCACGTCGACCGCGCTGAGGGTGCTCTCCCTCACCTGAGGCGTGGCGGCGACGGGTTGGTTCTCGGACCCTGCTTCAGGCTCGTCGCCGCCACCTACGCCGACGCCCGACCTGCCACACCTCCGGCGGTCGGGCGTCGTGCACCTCCCGCCACCGGGTGTGACACCCGTTCGCCCGGTGGCGGCCCGAGATGCCGTCCCTGACGGCCGTACCGACGTGGGTCGGTGTGGTTGCCCCGACCCGGTGTCACCGGGCCGCACGTGCCGTTCTAGCGAATGTCGCGAAACCCCTTGTGCCAGAGGCAGGTTCGGGTGTTCTGCTGGTCAGGCACCACCCACCACCACCGAGGAGTCACGATGACCACCACGACCACCGCCCCCGGCGCCGCATCGACCACCACCCCGAAGTCGTCGCACACCCGGAAGCCTGCAACCACCACCAAGGCGGCGGCACCGGCCAAGAGCTCGAAGGCCACGACGAAGGCTGCCGCCCCCAAGCCCGCGACGCCCGCCAAGCCGGCGCCCGTACCCGCGTCCAAGGGAGGCACGCAGAAGTGCGCAGGGGCGTGCGGCAAGGTCCTGCCGATCACGAAGTTCCCGACCCGCGCCGCCAAGCCGGGCGAGGCTCCGACCCGCGGCCCGATCTGCCGGGCCGACATGGCGGAGGCACGGGACGCCCGGAAGGCCGCGGCCGCCAAGAAGTGACGCGCTGCCGGACCCGGCCGCCCACCCTGATCGCGGGGTGGGCGGCCGGCGTCCAACCTCAGACCGCTTGCGTCGCCGTGCCCGGGCGCGGACTGGGTCAACTGCTCCGACACGGACACGCCAGAAACCATGCTGCGCATGAACGAGCCGGTCACGGAGTAGCCTCAGGGAACATTGATCCACTGTTTCTGGAGGTGTCATGGGGGACCCAGAGATCGACGCCATGTCGGCCCTCGCGAACGCGCTTGGCGACCTAGACGAGGACGCGCAGGGCCGCGTCTTGCGCTGGGCGGCAGAGCGCTACGGCGTAACTCTGACCTCGGGCGTGGCCGGGCGAGAAGCCATCCCGCCGAGTGGGGTCGTTGGTGAAGTGAGCGGATCCGAAGGCGAGGTGAGTCTGGGCGAGATGACTGCCGAGGACCCCGACTTCAAGGACATCGGTGACCTATTCACGGCTGCGGACCCCAAGTCCAGCGAGGACAAGGCCCTCGTCGCCGCCTACTGGCGGCAGGTCCATGAGGGCGAGGAGAAGTGGCAGGCAAGCACGCTGCAGAAGGATCTTCGCAATCTCGGGCACGCGATCCCGAACATCACGACCGCGCTGACCAGCAACATGCGAAAGCGCCCCCAACGGGTGATCCAGTTGCAGAAGTCTGGAAGTGCCAAGCAGGCACGGAAGACGTACAAGGTGACCCGTGAGGGCATCGTGTATGTGCAGGGCATGCTCGGTCACGGCGGCTGATACGTGGGCCTAGCAGCTGAGGACGCCTTCTCGGTCCTGCCCACGACGCTCCGCGACGACCTCTTATCTGCCTTCAACGAGATCGTCACGAACTATCGCGAGCACAAGTGGGAGCCGTCCGAATTGAATGGCGGCAAGCTGTGCGAGGCGGTCTTCACGATCATCGAAGGCTGGCTTGAGGGCGGGAAGTACCCCGCACGAGCCAAGAAGCCCAATCGGTTCCCCCAGACGTGCTGGGCCTTGGAGCAGAAGTACGCCCAGGTCCCCGACAGTCGGTCACCGCGAATCCTGATTCCGCGCATGATGATCGGCCTGTACGACATCCGCAACAACCGCGGCGTTGGCCACGCTGGCGCAGAGGTCGACCCGAACCACATGGATGCCACGGTCGTCCTCTACACGGCAAAGTGGCTCATGGCCGAGTTGGTCCGGCTGCTCCACACGCTGCACATCGACGAGGCCACCGCGCTCGTGGACGGCCTCATCGAGCGCGAGGTCGCATGGGTGTGGACGCACGGCGACAAGAAGCGAGTACTGCGGACCGGCATGACGTGGAAGCAGCAGACGCTGGTTCTTCTGTTGACGGAGACGGGCGAAGTCGCGGAAGCCGATCTCCTCCGCTGGCTTGAACACCCCAGCCTGCCGAACCTTCGTAAGGACGTGCTGCGCCCCCTCCACAAGGTGCGCCAGATCGACTACGACGCAGACAAGCGCACGGTGGCGCTCCTGCCACCCGGGGTCACTGCGGCCGAGGACCTGGTTGCCGCGAAGGCGTAGCGCGGGGCGGGTAAAGGTTGACGTTTACGCCCCCGCCGCTGCATCAAGCAATGCCCTGTCCCTGTCGAGGCACGGCAACGTGAAATGTGCATTGTGTCGGGGCAATGTTTGTCACGCCGCTGTTCAGGGCGATGAGCAGGTCGAGGCTCTCCTCCTGGCGCACCTCGCCGACGATGATCCGCGAAGGACGCATCCGCAGCGCCTCCTTGACGAGGCGACGCAACGGCACCTCGCCGGTGCCCTCGAGGCTCGGCTGGCGACACTGCATCGACGCGACGTCTCGCAGGGGGATCTTCAGCTCGAAGACCTCCTCGCACGTGATGACTCGCTCCCGCGGCGGGATCGCCGCGGCGAGGCAGTTGAGCAGCGTCGTCTTGCCGGCCTGGGTGCCTCCGGCCACCAGGACGTTGAGGCCGCTGGCGACCGCGGCGTCGAGGAACGTCGCGGCCTGGCGTGTCAGGGTGCCGAGCCGGACGAGGTCGTCGAGGTGGTCGGCCCTGACGACGAACTTGGTTGTGTGTGCCTAAGGGCTGGGTGTCTCATCGAGCGTACGAATGCTCGTCCAAGACACTATTTACATTGGGTCGTGAGCGGTGGTGGCCGCACAGACTACGGTTGGTTCCCACTTGCCATCATCGTGTCGGAACAAGGGGGGACCTTGGCCTCGGAAGTGATACGCACGGCTGACCCGCAGCCCAAGGGCTCGCCAGGTCGGCGTGCCATCCCGGTGGAGGTTCGACCCCGCCCTCGCGCCATCCTCCACTCGCCCAATCCAGCCCTGTTCACGGCCGCGTCGGGAATCTTCCCTCACGAGATCGCGGTCTCCCCTGTGCACCAGACGCACGACCCCGACTGGGACGTGATGGTGCAGTTCGAAGGCGAGGTGTTGCGATCCCCGGGCCTGTTCACCATTGGCTTCGGGGTCACCGGGGCTGACTCCGTCTACCCTCTGGTCGGTGACCTGGACGGCTCTGCACGTCGTGTGAGAGTCACAGGCGTAAGCCACGCGCTTGACCTGTTCGTGCCTGACGGGCTTCCCTCGGA
>NZ_JBPGXG010000035.1:0-32780 GCF_056755255.1 Monashia sp. HAY1-5C
TCTCGTGGGCTCGGAGATGTGTATAAGAGACAACCATGGCCCGCCCGCCCGTACCACCGGCAAAGGCGCCCTGGAGGTAGCCGGGCCGGCGCAGCTCCGCGCGCGTGGCGCTGCGGGCGAGGTCGGCCGGCTCGTCGCTCCGAGGCCGCTCGGACTCGGGGAGATCCTCGGTGAGCCGCTGGAGCACCATCTGGCGCTGCTCGGGCGAGAGCTGTGCGAAGGCCTCGGCGTGCACGCGCTCGAGGTCCTCGGGGGGCGCGGTGCGCAGCAGGTAGCGGTAGCGGGCGATGGCCCGCTCGTCCTCGGTGGAGGCTCCGCCACGCGGCGTGGGGACCGCGTACGGGTCGGCGCCGGGCGGCGCGGACCGCGGACCGGTAGGCGGGGCGCCGTGGCCCATGCCCCAGCCCTGTGGTCGACCGGGCTCGCGGCCCAGCAGTCGGTCGAGGAATCCCATGTCGTCTCCTTGCGTCGGCGTCACATGTGGCGACGGGGTGCCGGCATCGCTCGCCGGTCACGTACCCACGCCAACGACCGGCCACGCCCCCTCCCCGGGACGTCCTGACCGCCCGCGCCGGGCCGTGCACCCCGGTGCACGGCGGTGCACCGCGGTGCACCGCGTCAGAGGTGGTTCTCCGCCTCCGTGAGGACGGAACGCAGTCTCGACTCGATGTCGTCGAACTGCTCCGGGCCCATGATCAGCGGCGGCGCCAGCTGGACGACGGGGTCCCCGCGGTCGTCGGCTCGACAGTAGATGCCGGCGTCGAAGAGCGCCTTGGACAGGAACCCGCGCAGCAGCCGCTCGGACTCGGCGTCGTCGAAGGTCTCACGCGTCTGCTTGTCCTTGACCAGCTCGATGCCGTAGAAGTACCCGGCACCGCGGACGTCGCCGACGAGCGGCAGGTCGAGCAGCTTGTCGAGCGTCGCCTTGAAGGCGGGGGCGTTCTGCTTGACGTGGTCGTTGAGACCCTCGCGCTCGAAGATGTCGAGGTTGGCCAGCGCCACGGCGGCCGACACCGGGTGCCCGCCGAAGGTGTAACCGTGCGGGAAGTAGTCCGTGCCCTTCCGGAACGGCTCGAACAGGCGCTCGCTGGCGATCATCGCGCCGATCGGTGAGTAGCCGCTGGTCATGCCCTTGGCGCAGGTGATGATGTCGGGCACGTAGCCGAAGTCGTCGCAGGCGAACATCGAGCCGATGCGGCCGAAGGCGCAGATGACCTCGTCGGAGACCAGGAGCACGTCGTACTCGTCGCAGATCTCGCGGACCCGCTCGAAGTACCCGGCCGGCGGCGGGAAGCAGCCACCCGAGTTCTGCACCGGCTCGAGGAAGACCGCCGCCACGGTGTCGGGCCCCTCGAACTCGATGGCCTCGGCGATGCGGTCGGCGGCCCAGCGGCCGAAGGCCTTCTCGTCGTCGCGCAGGTGCTCGGGAGCCCGGTACTGGTTGGTGTTGGGGACCCTGAACGTGCCGGGCACGAGCGGCTCGAACATCTGCTTGGCGGCCGGGATGCCGGTGATCGACAGGGCCCCCTGCGGCGTGCCGTGGTAGGCGACCGCGCGCGAGATGACCTTGTGCTTGGTCGGCTTGCCGGTCAGCTTGAAGTACTGCTTGGCCAGCTTCCACGCCGTCTCGACGGCCTCGCCCCCACCCGTCGTGAAGAAGACGCGGTTGAGGTCGCCGGGCGCGTGCGTGGCGAGCCGCTCGGCCAGCTCGATGGCCTTCGGGTGCGCGTAGCTCCACAGCGGGAAGAAGGCGAGCTCCTTGGCCTGCTTGGCTGCCGCCTCGGCGAGCTCCTCACGCCCGTGGCCGACCTGGACGACGAACAGACCCGCGAGCCCGTCGATGTACTCGTTGCCGCGGTCGTCCCAGATCTTCCAGCCCTGCCCGCGGGTGATGATCGGCACGGAGTGGCCCAGCCCGCCGTCTCCGGGGTCCTCGAACACCGAGTGGCGCGTGAAGTGCATCCACAGGTGATCGCGCGCGGCATCGGACAGCAGGGTCCCCGCAGGGGTGCGCTGGTCCGAGGCCGGTTCCCAGACCTCGTTCGGGTTGATGCTCATCGTGTTCCCCAGTTGTAGAGCTGTTTGTTGAGTTTGAGGTAGACGAACGTCTCGGTGGTGATGACGCCCTCGAGGGTGCGGATCCGCTCGGTCAGCAGCTCCAGGAGGTGGTCGTCGTCCTCGCAGACGACCTCGGCGAGCACGTCGAAGCTGCCCGCCGTGGTGACGACGTAGGACACCTCGTCCATGTCCGACAGGGCCTCGGCCACGGTCGACATGTCGCCGGAGACCCGCAGGCCGATCATCGCCTGACGCTGGAAACCGACCTGGAGGGGGTCGGTCACCGCGACGATCTGCATGACGTCGGCGTCGAGGAGGCGCTGGACGCGTTGGCGCACGGCCGCCTCGGACAGGCCCACCTCGGCAGCGATGGAGGCGTAGGACTTTCGTCCGTCCTGCTGGAGCAGCTCGATGATGGTCTTGGAGACCTCGTCGAGGTTGACGCCGCCCCGGCGGGGCGGCTTCGACCCGCTGTGGGCCACGCCACGGATGGTCGTCATGGGCCCGATACTGACCTGTGGAACACGACGTTGGCAAGTCCCCGCGCAACTGATTCCGAAGATTTTCCGGACCATCTCTTCACCATTGCGCAGGTCACTGTCTAGAGTGCCGCCATGACTTCGCAGCCGCGCCAGCTCCGCAACTTCATCGGCGGTCAGTACCTGGACCCCGAGACCGACGCGACCACCGACATCGTCAACCCGGCCACCGCCGCCGTCGTCGCCACGGCCCCCGTCAGCACTCAGGCGGACGTCGACCGCGCGTACGCCGCCGCGTCGCAGGCCTTCGAGACCTGGGGCGAGACGACGCCGAGCGAGCGGCAGGCGGCGCTGCTGAAGTTCGCCGACGCCATCGAGGCCCGCGCCGACGACTTCGTCCGGCTCGAGGGTGAGAACACCGGCAAGCCGCACGCCCTCACGGCGAGCGAGGAGATCCCGCCGATGCTCGACCAGCTGCGCTTCTTCGCCGGCGCCGCGCGAGTCCTCGAGGGCAAGTCGGCCGGGGAGTACATGCGGGGCCACACGTCCTTCGTCCGCCGCGAGCCGATCGGCGTCGTCGGGCAGGTCACGCCGTGGAACTACCCGATGATGATGGCGATGTGGAAGATCGCCCCGGCGCTCGCCGCCGGCAACACGATCGTCCTCAAGCCCTCCGACACGACGCCCGAGACGACGCTGCTGCTGGCCGAGCTCGCCTCGGAGTTCCTCCCCGAGGGCACCTTCAACGTCGTGACCGGCGACCGCGAGACCGGCCGCATGGTCGTCGAGCACCCGACGCCGGCGCTCGTGGCCATCACCGGGTCGGTGCGGGCCGGGATGCAGGTCGCCGAGAGCGCCTCGCGCGACCTCAAGCGCGTGCACCTCGAGCTCGGCGGCAAGGCGCCCGTCGTCGTCTTCGACGACGCCGACATCGAGGCGGCCGTCGAGGGCATCGCCGTCGGCGGCTACTTCAACGCCGGCCAGGACTGCACCGCGGCCACCCGCGTCCTCGCCGGTCCCCGCATCCACGACGACTTCGTCGCGGCCCTCGCGGAGTACGCGAAGAACGAGGCGAAGGTCGGGCTTCCCGAGGACCCGGACGCCCTCCTCGGCCCGGTCAACAACCCGAACCAGGTGGCCCACGTGGGCGGCATGATCGACCGTCTGCCCGACCACGCCCGGGTCGCCGCCGGCGGCCACCGCGCGGACGGCCTCGGCGACGGCTTCTTCTTCGAGCCGACCGTCCTCGCCGGCCTCAGGCAGGACGACGAGCAGATCCAGACCGAGATCTTCGGGCCGGTCATCACCGTCCAGCAGTTCACCGACGAGGCCGAGGCCCTCGCCTGGGCCAACGGCGTGCAGTACGGCCTGGCCTCGAGCGTGTGGACCAAGGACTTCGGTCGGGCCATGCGGATGAGCCGCAAGCTCGACTTCGGGTGCGTCTGGATCAACACCCACATCCCGATCGTCGCCGAGATGCCGCACGGCGGCTTCAAGCACTCCGGCTACGGAAAGGACCTGTCCATGTACGGGCTCGAGGACTACACGCGCATCAAGCACGTCATGGCCAACATCGAGTCCTGATGCCCCGCAGGGCAGCCCGCACGACCCGGGTCGACGTCGATCCTCTCCCGTCACCCACCGAGAACCCCTGGAGAAGAAGGCCATGAACGAGAAGCCCCTGGACAACCCGGTGCTGCGCGCGGCGCTCATGCGCGGCCTGGTGTCGCGCCGCAGCGCCATGATGGGCGCGGCCGGCGTCGGCGCAGCAGCCTTCCTGGCCGCGTGCGGCTCCGCCGGGCGCAACCCCGCGAGCGGCGGGGGCGGCCCCGCCGGGACCGCGTCCAAGACGGCCGCAGCGGCCGAGGACCTGTCCGACTCCGAGAAGATCGTCAACTGGTCCAACTGGACCGAGTACATCGACGTCGACGAGAAGACCAAGGCCCGCCCGACGCTCGACGCCTTCACGAAGGCGACCGGCATCAAGGTCAACTACACCGAGGACTACCTCGACAACGACGAGTTCTACGCGAAGGTCCGCCCGCTCCTGCAGCAGGGCAAGGACACCGGCCGCGACGTGTGGTGCAGCACGGACTGGATGGTCGCCCGGCTCATCCGCCAGGGCTACCTCCAGAAGCTCGACCTGGCGAACATCCCGAACGCCAAGAACCTCGAGGACTCCCTGCGCAACGTCGAGTTCGACCCCGGACGCGTCTACTCGCTGCCGTGGCAGAGCGGCTTCGCCGGCATCGGCTACAACCTCAAGGCCACCGGCGGCAAGAAGATCACGACGATGACCCAGCTGCTCACCGATCCCGCGCTCAAGGGCAAGGTGACGCTGCTGACCGAGATGCGCGACACCGTGGGGCTCGTGATGATGGAGCAGGGCAAGGACATCTCGAAGTTCACCGACGCGGACTTCAAGGCCGCGATCGACATGATCCAGCAGGCCAAGGACGCCGGGCAGATCAAGGGCTTCACCGGCAACGAGTACACCGACGGCCTGGCCAAGGGCGACATCGCCGCGTGCGCCGCTTGGACCGGCGACGTCGTCCAGCTGCAGTTCGACGACCCCAACATCCAGTACACCCTTCCGCAGAAGGGCTTCACGCTCTGGTCCGACAACTTCGTCATCCCGGCCCTGGCCAAGCACAAGAAGAACGCCGAGAGGCTCATCGACTACTACTACGACCCGAAGGTCATGGCCCAGGTCGAGGCCTACGTCAACTACATCGCGCCGGTCAAGGGCACCAAGGACGCGCTGCTCAAGATCGACAAGAGCCTCGGTGACAACCCGCTCATCGTGCCGCCGGCCGACGTGCTGTCGCGCGCCCAGGTGTTCCGCGGCCTGTCCGAGGCCGAGGAGACGAAGTACTCCCGCATGTTCGCCTCGATCACGGCCGGCTGATGGCGGGCACGGGCAAGGGCGACCTGCAGCTGGTCGCGCTGACGAAGGAGTTCGGGACCTTCACCGCGGTCCACCCCCTCGACCTCACCATCGAGGCCGGTTCGTTCTTCGCGCTGCTGGGTCCCTCGGGCTGTGGCAAGACGACCACCCTGCGGATGATCGCCGGCCTCGAGGCGCCGACGGGCGGACGCATCCGGATCGGCTCGGACGACATCACCGACACAAAGGCCTACCAGCGCAACGTCAACACGGTCTTCCAGTCCTACGCACTGTTCCCGCACATGTCGGTGCTCGACAACGTCATGTTCGGGCTGAAGCGACGCGGCGACAAGGAGGCTCGGCGCAAGGCCCAGGAGGCGCTCGAGCTCGTCGAGCTGGCCCATGTGGGCGGCAGGCGACCGACCCAGCTCTCCGGCGGCATGCAGCAGCGCGTCGCACTCGCGCGGGCCCTCGTCAACCGTCCGGACGTCCTCCTCCTCGACGAGCCGCTCGGCGCCCTCGACCTCAAGCTGCGTCGCCAGATGCAGATCGAGCTCAAGCGGATCCAGCAGGAGGTCGGGCTGACGTTCATCCACGTGACGCACGACCAGGAGGAGGCCATGACGATGGCCGACCGGATCGCCGTCATGAACGCCGGGCGCATGGAGCAGCTCGGTGACCCCGCGACCCTGTACGAGAAGCCGCGGTCGACGTTCGTCGCGAACTTCCTCGGGCAGTCCAACCTGCTGCGCGCCTCCGTCGTCGGGGGCGGCGCCACCGCCGGGACCGTTCGGGTCCGCAGCCACGAGGCCGAGCTCGAGGTCGCCCGTGCCCACCTGCCCGACGGCCAGGGCGACGTGTGGCTGGGCGTCCGTCCGGAGAAGCTGCGCCTCGGTGAGTCCGGCGGCCCCAACCGTCTGCGGGGCGTCGTGCGCGACGTGTCGTTCACGGGTGTCGCGACGCAGTACTCGGTGCAGATGCCCTGGGGCCAGGAGCTGACCGTCGTGCAGCAGAACGACGGCACGTCCCGGGCCACCCTTGGGGAGAACGTCACGATCTCCTGGGCCGCCGAGCACGGGTTCGCCCTGGACGCCTCGCAGGATGCCGAGGCCGGCGCGGAGCTGGTGGACGAGCGTGGCTGAGCAGGCCGTCCTGCCGTCCGCGACGGCGCACCCACCCGGACCGGCCGCAGCCCTCGAGGCGCCGCGTCGCCGACGCAACTGGGTGCCGTACGCGCTGCTGCTGCCCGGGCTGCTGTGGCTCGTCGTCTTCTTCGTCGCACCGATGGCCACGCTGGCGTCGCAGTCGCTCCAGGAGGGCAACGTCGACGACGGCTACGTGTTCACCGGGAACATCGGCATCTACGCCGACGCCTTCGGCCAGTACTGGCCGCAGATGCTGCGCTCGCTGCTCTACGCGGGCGCGGCCACACTGCTGGCGCTGCTCATGGGCTACCCGCTCGCCTACTTCATCGCGCAGAAGGCCGGCCGCTGGAAGAACCTCGTGCTCGTCCTCGTGGTCGCGCCGTTCTTCACCAGCTTCCTCATCCGGACGCTCGCCTGGCGCACCATCCTGTCCGACGACGGTTGGGTGACGCCGCTGGCCCGCGCGCTGCACGTCACCGACCTGCTCAAGGCCGTCGGGCTGACGAACAACGACTCCCTGCTCTACTCGCAGTTCGGCGTCATCATGGGCCTGACGTACAACTTCCTGCCCTTCATGATCCTGCCGCTCTACACCTCGCTCGAGCGGCTCGACCCACGGCTGCTCGAGGCGGCGGGCGACCTGTACGCCTCGCCGTGGCAGACGTTCCGACGCGTCACCTGGCCGCTGTCGCTGCCCGGGGTCGTGGCCGGCACGCTGCTGACGTTCATCCCCGCCGCAGGCGACTTCGTCAACGCCAAGCTGCTCGGCAACACGCAGACGACGATGCTCGGCTCGGTCATCGACGCCCAGTTCCTGCGCGTCCTCGACTACCCGCTCGCCGCGGCCCTGTCGTTCATCATGCTCATCACGATCGTGACGATGGTCATGGTGTACGTCCGCCGCGCCGGCACGGAGGAGCTCCTCTGATGGCCTGGATCAGGAAGCACCTCATCGCCGTCGCCGGTCTGCTGGTGCTCGTCTACATGCTCGTGCCGAACCTCGTGGTCGCGATCTTCTCGTTCAACGAGCCCAAAGGTCGCTTCAACTACACGTTCAACGAGTTCTCGACCGACGCCTGGACGAATCCCTGTGGGGCACAAGGGATCTGCGAGTCCCTCGGCCTCAGCCTGCAGATCGGGGTCATCGCCTCGCTCGCCGCCACGGTCCTCGGCACGATGATCGCCTTCGCCCTGGGTCGGTACCGCTTCCGCGGCCGCTCGGCGACGAACCTGCTCATCTTCATGCCGATGGCCACACCCGAGGTCGTCATGGGGTCGAGCCTCCTGACGCTCTTCCTCATGCTCGGGGTGCCCTCGGGCCGCGGGGCCATCCTCATCGCGCACATCATGTTCTGCGTGTCGTTCGTCGTCGTCGCCGTCAAGGCCCGGGTCGCCACCCTCGACCCGCGGCTGGAGGAGGCGGCCGCCGACCTCGGGGCCAACCCGGTGCAGACCTTCCTGCGGGTGACGCTGCCGCTCGCGGCCCCCGGCATCGCGGCCGGTGCGCTGCTGTCGTTCTCGCTCAGCTTCGACGACTACATCATCACCAACTTCAACGCCAGCCCGAGCTCGATCACCTTCCCGATGTACGTCTGGGGGGCCTCGGCCCGTGGTGTTCCCGTGCAGGTCTACGTCGTCGGGACGCTGATGTTCCTGCTCGCGCTCGCCGTCGTCGTGGCCGGTCAGGCCGTGTCCAAGCGCCGCAACCGTCAGGTGGCCTGAGGCCGCATGCGAGTGCTCATGATCGGCTCCGGTGGGGTCGGTGACGCCGCGGCGCGCATCGCCGCCGAGCGCGGCTTCTTCGAGCGCTGGGTCGTCGCCGACCACGACCTGACGCGTGCCGAACGCACCGTCGCGGCCGTCGTCGAGCGCCACCCGGGCGAGGGACGTTTCGTCGCGGCCCGCGTCGACGCGTCCGACTCCGATGCCGTCACGGCGCTCGCCCACGAGCACAAGGCGACCCACGTGTTCAACGCCGTCGACCCGAAGTTCGACATGCCGATCTTCCGCGCGGCCAAGGCTGCCGGAGCCGACTACCTCGACATGGCGATGAGCCTGTCGCAGCGCCATCCGGAACGGCCGTTCTCGGACACCGGGGCCAAGCTCGGCGACGAGCAGTTCGCCGAGGCGGGGGAGTGGGAGGCCGACGGGCGCCTGGCCCTCGTCGGCATCGGCGTCGAGCCCGGTCTGTCCGACGTGTTCGCCCGCTACGCCGCCGACCACCTCTTCTCCGAGATCGACGAGCTCGGCACCCGCGACGGCGCAGACCTCGTCGTCCGAGACGACGAGGGCCGCGAGATCTTCGCGCCGAGCTTCTCGATGTGGACGACGATCGAGGAGTGCCTCAACCCGCCCGTGGTCTGGGAGCGGGACCGCGGCTGGTTCACCACCGAGCCGTTCAGCGAGCCGGAGGTCTTCGACTTCCCCGAGGGCATCGGACCGGTCGAGTGCGTCAACGTCGAGCACGAGGAGGTCCTCCTCATGCCCCGGTGGGTCGAGGCCCGACGGGTGACCTTCAAGTACGGCCTCGGTGACGAGCTCATCGGCATCCTCAAGGTGCTGAACACCCTGGGGCTGGACCGCACCGACCCGGTCCGCGTCAAGGGCGTCGAGGTGTCGCCCCGCGACGTCGTCGCCGCGGTCCTGCCCGACCCGGCGACGATCGGGCCGCGGATGACCGGCAAGACGTGCGCCGGCCTCCTCGTCACCGGTACGGGCACCGACGGGCAGCCGCGCCGCACCTACCTCTACCACGTCGTCGACAACGAGCAGACGATGCGCGAGTACGGCGCCCAGTGCGTCGTGTGGCAGACGGCCGTCAACCCCGTCGTCGCCCTCGAGCTGCTCGCCCGAGGCACGTGGAAGGGCGTCGGGGTCCTCGGACCCGAGGCGTTCGACGCCGTGCCCTTCCTCGACCTGCTGGCCGCCCCGAAGCCGGTCGGCTACGGGTCCCCCTGGGGTCTCGAGGACCGCTGAGGGACCACCGCACCCCGACCAACCCACGACCGAGAACCTGTCCCGCGGGGACCTAGGCTGAGGAGCATGGCACGCGTGACAGAGCAGTCAGGGACCACGACGTCCGAGCCGGCGGTGGCGCCGGCGTCCGAGTCTGCGTCCGAGTCTCCGTTCGAGTCGGTGGTCGAGGCGGTGCCCAAGGGGCTGTTCATCGGCGGGTCGTGGCGCGACAGCAGCAGCGGCGCCACCATCGCCGTCGACGACCCGGCCACCGGGCAGGTCATCGCCCGGGTGGCCGACGCGACGGTCGAGGACGGCCGGGCCGCGCTCGACGCCGCCGTCGCGGCGCAGGCGGAGTGGGCCCGCACCGCCCCCCGCGACCGCGGCGAGATCCTCCGCGACGCGTACGAGCGGATCGTCGCCCGCACCGACGAGTTCGCGGCGCTCATGACCCTCGAGATGGGCAAGACCCTCGCGGAGTCCCGGGGCGAGGTCGCCTACGGTGCCGAGTTCTTCCGCTGGTTCTCGGAGGAGGCGGTCCGGGTCTCGGGTCGCTGGTCGACCGCGCCCAACGGCGCGACGCGTCTCATGACGATGAAGCAGCCGGTGGGCCCGACGCTCATGATCACGCCGTGGAACTTCCCGCTGGCGATGGGCACCCGCAAGATCGGCCCGGCGATCGCGGCCGGCTGCACCATGGTCGTCAAGCCCGCGAGCCAGACGCCGCTGACGATGCTCGCGCTGGCCGACCTGCTGCAGCAGTGCGGTGTGCCCGACGGCGTCCTCAACGTCGTCACGACGAGCCACACCGGCGAGGTCATGGAGCCGCTCATCCGCGACCCGCGGCTGCGCAAGCTGACCTTCACCGGCTCGACGCCGGTGGGTCGCACCCTCATCGAGCAGGCCGCCCAGGGCGTCCTGCGCGTGTCGATGGAGCTCGGCGGCAACGCACCGTTCCTCGTCTTCGCCGACGCCGACCTCGACAAGGCCGTCGACGGCGCGATGCTGGCCAAGATGCGCAACATCGGCGAGGCGTGCACGGCGGCCAACCGGTTCTACGTCCACGAGTCGCTCGCCGACGAGTTCTCGACGCGGCTCGCCGAGCGGATGGGCGCCCTGACCCTCGGTCACGGCACCGACGACGGGGTCGACGTCGGCCCGCTCGTCGACGAGAAGGCGCGGACCAAGGTGGGCGCCCTCGTCCAGGACGCCGTCGACAAGGGCGCCCGCGTCCTCACCGGCGGCTCGGCGCGCGAGGGTGCCGGCTGGTTCTACGAGCCGACGGTGCTCGCCGACGTGCCGAGCGACGCCGAGCTCTCCCGCGAGGAGATCTTCGGTCCGGTCGCACCGGTCACGTCCTTCGCCGACGACGACGAGGCGGTGCGCCTGGCCAACGACACCGAGTACGGCCTCGTCGCCTACCTGTTCACGCGCGACCTGTCCCGGGCCATCCGGGTCAGCGAGGAGCTCGAGTACGGCATGGTCGGCGTCAACCAGGGCATCGTGTCGAACCCGGCCGCGCCCTTCGGTGGCGTCAAGCAGTCGGGCGTCGGCCGCGAGGGCGGCTTCGAGGGCATCGAGGAGTACCTCGAGACCAAGTACGTCGGCATCGCGCTCTGACGCGCCCACGAGGGGCACGCGACCCACGCGCGCGACGACGCCGGGGCACCCGCGGGTGCCCCGGCGTCCTGCCCCAAAACGCGCTCACCGGCGGAGCTCCCGTGGTGCAATCGTGCGCATGGTCACCCCTGCTGGACACCGTGATGCCGGTTCGTTGCGCTCGCTCGACGCGCTGCTCACCGAGACCGACGAGGTGCTGCGCCGTGGCGGCGTCGCCGGTGCACAGGTGTGGCCCACCGCGTTCCCGGTGCTCGACGCGACGCTGACCGGGGGCTTCCGCGCCGGCGAGCTCGTCCTCCTCGGCGGTCCCGCCGGCCACGGCAAGACGACGCTCGGGCTCCAGCTGGCCCGCAACGCCGTGGCCGCGGGCGGTTCGGCCGTCGTCTTCTCCTACGAGCACGAGTCGTACACGCTCCTCGAGCGGCTCATCTCCATGGAGGCGGTGGAGGCCGTCGGCTCCTACGCCGGTGAGGTCGCCGGCGTCGTCGAGGTGCGGCGTGCGCTCGAGGTGGGCTCCGGTGGCGCATCGCTCGCGTCGGTCCTGGCCGACCTGCCCGGTGGCACGGCCGCCCACGAGGCCCTCGTCGGCTACGGCGACCGGCTCCACATCCACGAGTCCTCCGGCGCGACGACCTCCCTCGAGGAGGTCGCCGCCGTCATCGGACGCGTCACCCAGGCCACCGGCCAGGCGCCGTTCGTCCTGCTCGACTACATCCAGAAGGTCCCCGTCGACGGCGAGGACGAGAACGCCCGCGTCACCGCCGCGGCCGAGGGGCTCAAGGATCTCGCCCTCGCGGCCCGCGTCCCCATCGTCACCATCTCGGCCGCCGACAAGGAGGCCCTCGGCAGCGGCCACCGGATGCGCACCCACGACCTGCGCGGCTCCTCGGCGCTGGCCTACGAGGCCGACGTCGTGCTCATCGTCAACGACAAGGTCGACGTCGTCTCGCGCGAGCACCTCGTCTACGACCTCGGCAACATCCAGCGGTTCCGCGGCTGGACCGTCGTCAGCATCGAGAAGAACCGCCACGGTCGCTCGGGCGTCGAGCTGGAGTTCGCCAAGGACTTCGAGCACGGGCGCTTCGACCCGGCCGGCAAGGCCGTCACCGAGCGCCTCATCGACGAGCGCGTCTTCGTCTCCTGAGGCACTGCGGTGGGCTTCCTGCGCGGACTGCTGGGCGGCGGCGACGCGGAGGAGCCGGTCACCGTCGTGCTGCACGACGTCAGCCACCGCGTGTTCGTCGAGGCCGCGCCCGACGCCGTGTGGCAGGCGCTCGTCGCCCCCGCGCCCGCCGCCGCGCGCGGCGTCGACTGCGTGGGCCTCGTCGCGCTCCCGCGCCCGGAGCCGACCGGTCTGCCGGAGTTCGCCGGGGTCTGGCGGCGAGCGGACGGCCGCCTGTGGGCGGGCCTGTCGACCGTCGTCGACCTCGAGCCCGGGCGTCGCGTCGTCGCGCGGTCGGCCGACGGGGCCGTGGCGTTCGAGCTGACGACGACCGTGGAGCCGCTCGACCACGGCACCGTCGTGTCGCAGGTGCTGGCCGGGCTGTCGCCGGACGACCCGCTCTCCGGGTTCGCCCGCAGCTGGCTCGCGCGAGGCCTCCTCGGCGTCAAGGCCGACGTCGAGGGTCGGCCGCGCGACGTGCCGGAGGCGACCGCAGCGACCGCATCCGACCCCTGGGCGGCCCACCACCCCGCCGGTCCGGGTCCCGACGGTCTCGGCGTGCCGGGCGTCCCCGGCGCGCTCGGGCCCGGAGGCGGAACCGCCGCCCCCGCAGGCACTCTCGCCCGGGCGTCGGCGGTGCCGGCGTGGGTACCGGTGACGGCGTCCGCCGCCGTCGACCTCGCGCTGCGGGCCGACCAGGTCTGGTCGTTCCTGCTGGACCCGGGCTCGGAGCCGCTGCTGCGGCCCGACGTGGAACGCGTCGTCCGGCTCGAGCTCGCCGATGCGCCCGGGACCGAGCACGTCCTCGCCGTGCACCGTGCCGGGGACGGACGCCGTGCCGCGAGCCTGTCGGTCCTGGCCGTCACGCCGGGTCGACGCCGGATCGTCGAACGCGACCTCGGCTCCCCCCGCGAGAGCGACGTCGAGACCGTCGTCGAGGACGCCGGCGTCGGTTGCCGCCTGACCGAGACCCTGACGACGTGGCTGCCGACGTCCCCGGGCAGCGCGCCGGACACGGCGGCCCTCACCGCCTTCCTGCAGGCCCGGCTCGAGACGGTCCGCACGCTCGTCGAGGCGGGCGTGGCTGCGCCCCGGGACCCCCGCACCGGTTTCCTGCCACCCTCCTCGCCGGACGCCGGCCCGGCATCCGACGTCGCACCCCATGCGGCACCCGGCGCCGCACCCGGCGCCGTCCCGAGCGGACGCCCCAGCGTGCCGTCGAGCGTCCTGCTGCCTCCGCCGCACGTCGTCGCCCCGGCCCGCGCGTACGTCCCGACCCCCACGTGGTGGTGGTGGGGCGACCTGGGCCTGCACACCCTCGACCTCGGCTGGTGGTGAGCACACCGCGAGGCTCGGGTGCTGTCGGCGCCCGCCCGTACCGTCGGAGGATGGACGACACCGGCGCCGACCTCGACGCGCTGCAGGACCTTCTCGACCGCTCCCACGCGCGGGCCACGGGCCACCTGCGCGGCATCATCACCGACGAGCGCACCCTCACGGCCCGTCAGCTCGCCCAGCTGCTCACCGGCATGAAGGTGCTCAGCGTCGCCACGGTCACCGCCCGCGGCGAGCCGCGCATCAGTGCGCTCGACGGGCACTTCCTGCACGGCACCTGGACCTTCGGCACGAGCGGCTCGTCGGCCAAGGCGCGCCACCTCGAGCGGCGTCCTGCCGTCAGCGTCGCCCACGTCGACGGCGAGGAGCTCGCCCTCTTCAGCCACGGGTACGCCGAGCTCATCGCCCCAGGGCCCGAGCTGGATGCCGTCGACGCCCACTGGACGGCGCACTACGGGAGCAGTCCCTTCTCCTGGGGCGAGGACATCCGGTTGTACCGCCTGCGCATGACGTGGGCCGTCGCCTACGCGTCCGACCGCGACGAGCTGCTGCGCTCGCGCGGCGTCTCGGCCTGACCACCCCCGCGCGCTGCCGGCCGCGGTTGCACGGGCGCGGGGGCCGGTGAGGAACAATGCCCGGGTGACCGACGCCGCCGCCGCCCGCCCCCGCCGGATCGTCCTGCTCGGATCGACCGGCTCGATCGGCACCCAGGCCATCGACATCGTCCGCCGCAACCCGGACCGGTTCGAGGTCGTCGGTCTGTCCGCGGGTTCCAACCTCGCCCTCGTCGCCGAGCAGGCCGTGGCGCTGCGCGTGCCCGCCGTCGCGGCAGCATCCGGCAGCGTCGCGGACCTCGAGGCGGCGGTCAGGGCGGCGGCCGACCGGTCGGGCGTCACCGCGTACGAGCCCGAGCTGCTCGTCGGCGCCGACGCGAGCACCGTCCTCGCCGGGCGCGAGGCCGACGTCGTCGTCAACGGCATCACCGGCGCCATCGGGCTCGAGCCGACGCTGGCCGCGCTGCGCGCGGGCACGACGCTCGCGCTGGCCAACAAGGAGTCGCTCATCATCGGCGGACCTCTGGTCAAGGCGCTCGCCGCCCCGGGACAGATCGTCCCCGTCGACAGCGAGCACTCGGCCATCGCCCAGGCCCTGCGCGGGGGACGCGCCGACGAGGTACGACGTCTCGTCGTCACCGCGAGCGGCGGTCCGTTCCGGGGCCGCTCCCGCGCCGAGCTGGCCGACGTGACGCCCGAGCAGGCCCTCGCCCACCCGAACTTCGCCATGGGCCGGGTCATCACGACGAACTCGGCGACGCTCGTCAACAAGGGACTGGAGGTCATCGAGGCGCACCTGCTCTTCGACGTCCCGTTCGAGGCGATCGAGGTCGTCGTGCACCCGCAGCAGATGATCCACTCCATGGTGGAGTTCGTCGACGGCTCGACGATCGCCCAGGCCGGCCCGCCGAGGATGCTCGTCCCCATCGCGCTCGGCCTGAGCTGGCCCGAGCGCGTCCCCGACGTCGACGTGCCGTGCGACTGGTCGAGCGCCCAGTCGTGGGAGTTCGAGCCGCTCGACGACGACGCGTTCCCGGCCGTGGCGCTCGCGCGCCGCGTCGGTGCCTCCGGCGGCACGTGGCCGGCGGTCTACAACGCCGCGAACGAGGTCGCCGTGGACGCCTTCCACGACGGCCGCATCGGGTTCGTCGACATCGTCGACACCGTCGCCCGGGTCGTCGACGCGTACGCCGACGAGCCCGCCTCCCGCGCCGGGGACCTCACGCTCGCCGACGTCCTCGCCGCCGACGCCTGGGCCCGCCAGGCCGCCGAGGCGTCGATCGCCCCCTGACCCACGCTGGCCACGCCGGCGGGTGTGCATCGATCGCGGGGTGTGAGAATGGGTCATGCTCTTCGTGCTGGGGGTCCTCGTCGTCGTGGTGGGCGTCGCCCTGTCCATCGCCCTGCACGAGATCGGCCACCTCGTGCCGGCCAAGAGGTTCGGCGTCAAGGTGACCCAGTACATGGTCGGGTTCGGCCCCACGGTGTGGTCGCGGCGCCGAGGTGAGACCGAGTACGGCATCAAGGCGATCCCGCTCGGGGGCTACGTCCGGATGATCGGGATGCTGCCCCCGCGTCCAGGAGACGCGCCCGGTCAGCTGCGCAGCGTCTCCACCGGCCGGTTCAGCCAGCTGGTCGACCAGGCCCGTGCGGACTCGCTCGAGGAGGTGCAGCCCGGTGACGAGGACCGTGTCTTCTACCGGTTGAGCCCCGGCAGGAAGATCGTCATCATGCTCGGCGGGCCGGTCATGAACCTGCTCATCGCGTTCGTCCTCATCACGGGCGTCATCACCCTCTACGGACTGCCGCAGGTCGCCCCGAAGGTCGGGCGGGTCGCGCAGTGCGTGCCGACCACGGTCCCGACGGTGCAGGACCCGCAGCCGGCGTGCGCGGCCGGCGACCCGAAGGCACCGTCGGCGACGGCCGGCCTCCAGCCGGACGACCGGGTGCTGTCCATCGACGGCGCGACGGTCACGTCGTGGGACCAGGTGTCGGCCGCGATCCGGGACCACGCGGGCACGCCGATGACGTGGGTCGTCCAACGAGGCGGCCGGACCGTCGAGGTCACGATCACCCCGGCCCGGCTCGAGCGCGCCACCTACGACGCCGAGTACAAGCCGGTCGTGCGCGACGGCAAGCTTGTCCTCGCCCCGATGGGGTACGCGGGAATCGTGCCCGGCCAGGACCTCGTGCGGACGCCGCTGGTCGAGGCACCGGGCTACGTGTGGCAGCGCGTCCTCGACACCGCTGGCATCGTCGTGCAGATCCCGCAGAAGATGGCCGGCGTGGTCCAGGCGGCGTTCGGGTCGGGCGAGCGCGACCCGAACGGTCCCATCTCGGTCGTCGGGGTCAGCCGCCTCGGTGGGGAGGTCGCCGCCGTCGACATCCCCGACTCCCAGGGCGGCAACTGGGTCAAGCTGGCCCAGCTCGTCCTGCTCATCGCATCGCTCAACCTGGCCCTGTTCGTCTTCAACCTCATCCCGCTGCTCCCGCTCGACGGCGGGCACGTCGCGGGTGCCCTGTGGGAGGCGGTCAGGAAGGGCTGGGCGCGGCTGCGCCACCGGCCGGACCCGGGCTACGTCGACGTCGCCAAGGGGCTGCCCATCGCCTACGGCATGAGCCTCGTGCTCATTACGATGTCGGTCCTGCTCATCTACGCCGACATCGTCAAGCCGATCAGCCTCTTCGGCTGAACCGGGGCGCAGGAGCGCCGGCGGGCGAGCCGTCCCGTCGAGACATAATGGGCGGCATGAGCGTCTCCCTCGGCATGCCCTCCGCGCCCCCGCCGGTCCTCGCGCCCCGGCGCCGGACCCGCCAGATCCAGGTCGGCAAGGTGGGCGTCGGGTCCGACTTCCCGATCTCGGTGCAGTCGATGACGACGACCCCGACGACCGACATCAACGCGACGCTCCAGCAGATCGCCGAGCTCACGGCCGCGGGCTGCGACATCGTGCGGGTGGCGTGCCCGAGCCAGGACGACGCCGACGCGCTGCCGGCCATCGCGCGCAAGAGCCAGATCCCCGTCATCGCCGACATCCACTTCCAGCCGAAGTACGTCTTCGCCGCGATCGACGCCGGTTGCGCGGCCGTGCGCGTCAACCCCGGCAACATCCGCCAGTTCGACGACAAGGTCAAGGAGATCGCCGACGCCGCCAAGGCCGCCGGTGTCTCCCTGCGCATCGGCGTCAACGCCGGCTCGCTCGACCGGCGTCTGCTCGAGAAGTACGGCAAGCCGACACCGGAGGCCCTCGTGGAGTCCGCGGTCTGGGAGGCCAGCCTTTTCGAGGAGCACGACTTCCACGACTTCAAGATCTCGGTCAAGCACAACGACCCCGTCGTCATGGTCCGCGCCTACGAGCTGCTCGCCGAGCGCGGGGACTGGCCGCTGCACCTGGGTGTCACCGAGGCGGGTCCCGCGTTCCAGGGCACGATCAAGTCCGCCACGGCGTTCGGGGCGCTGTTGTCCAAGGGAATCGGCGACACCATCCGGGTCTCGCTCTCCGCGCCGCCGGTCGAGGAGGTCAAGGTCGGCAACCAGATCCTGCAGAGCCTCAACCTCAAGCCGCGCAAGCTCGAGATCGTCTCGTGCCCGTCGTGCGGCCGGGCACAGGTCGACGTCTACACGCTCGCCGACCAGGTCACCGCCGGCCTCGAGGGCATGACGGTCCCGCTGCGTGTGGCCGTCATGGGCTGCGTCGTCAACGGCCCCGGGGAGGCTCGCGAGGCCGACCTCGGGGTGGCGAGCGGCAACGGCAAGGGCCAGATCTTCGTCAAGGGCGAGGTCATCAAGACCGTCCCCGAGAGCCAGATCGTCGAGACGCTCATCGAGGAGGCCATGCGCATCGCCGAGGAGATGGGGGAGCCTGTCGACGACGATGCCGCCGGCAGCCCCAGCGTCACCGTCGGCTGACCGTGCGCCCACCCGTCGCGGCGTCGGGACGCCTCGCCGTCGTGCGCGCGCTCGCCGACGAGCTGGTCGCCCTGCGGCCCGGGCGACGCGTCGCGGTGGCCGTCGACGGCGTCGACGGCGCCGGCAAGACCGTCCTCGCCGACCAGCTCGCGGACGTCGTCGGGGCTCGGCGTGACGTGCTGCGGGTGTCGGTCGACGGCTTCCACCGTCCGCGTGCCGACCGCGTCGCGCGCGGGCGCGGCCCGGAGACCTTCTACGAGGACTCCTACGACTACGCCGCGTTCCGACGCGTCGTCCTCGAGCCGTTCCGGGGCGGGCAGCCGGTGACGCCGGCGGTCCACGACGTCGCCCGCGACGAACCCGTCGCGCCCCCGCCGGTGCCGGTGGGCCCGGACACCCTGCTGCTCGTCGACGGCATCTTCCTCCAGCGTCCGCAGCTCGCCGGGTCGTGGGATGCCGTCGTCTTCGTCGACGTGCCCTTCGCGGTGTCGGTGCCGCGCGGCAACGCCCGCCTCGGCACCGAGCACGACGCGGATCCCGAGGCCCCGTCGAACCACCGGTACGTCGGAGGGCAGCGGCTCTACCTCGCGCAGGCGCGACCGCGCGAGTGTGCGACGTGGGTACTCGACAACACCGACCTCGACGCGCCGGTCCTGCACCGCAACCCCTGACGACAACCCCTGACGGCGTCGCCTGCCGGGCGTGCTCGCCGGCGCAGGTCACGAAGGGGTTGCCGGTCGCGTGCCGTAGGTGACAACGGGCTCACGTGCCGTCACTCTTGGGAGGTGCTCCGCCAACGCCTCCCCGTGCGGTCGTTGTCGACCGCGGACCGCGACGCGGCCCTCGCGCTGTGCGCGCGCGACCGGGTGGCCAACGTGTTCGTTGCCGCCCGCATCCTCGAGGGCAGCATCGCGGCGGCGCCGGGTTCGCTCATCGGGCACGTCGAGGCCGGTGACCTCGCCGGGCTGGCGTGGGTCAGCGCCAACGTCGTGCCCGTCGAGCTCGACGAGGCGGGCGTCACGGCCATCGCCGCGCGGATCATGCGGATGCGTCGCCAGTGCGCCTCGATCTTCGGTCCGAGCGAGCAGGTCGTCGGCCTGTGGGACCGGCTCGGTCCGACGTGGGGGCCGGTGCGGGCCATCCGGACCCACCAGCCGCTGCTCGCCACCTCGACCCGCCCGTCCGCCCTCGGCCTCGACCTGGACGAGCACGTGCGTCCGGCCTCCCTCGACGAGGTCGACCTCGTCGTGCCGGCGGCCGCGCACATGTTCACCGAGGAGATCGGCTACCCGCCCTACCACGGTTCCGACCGGGGCTACCGGGCGAGCATCGCAGCGCTCGTCCGTCAGGGTCACACGTTCGTCAAGGTCGAGGACGGCGAGGTGGTCTTCAAGGCCGACGTCGGCTCGCTCGCGCTCGGCTGTGCGCAGGTGCAGGGCGTCTGGCTGCACCCGCGGCTGCGCGGCCGCGGCCTCGCGGTCCCGGCGATGGCGGCGGTCGTCGAGCAGGTGCTCACCCATCGCGCCGAGGAGGTCTCGCTCTACGTCAACGACTTCAACGTCGCGGCCCGGGCCACCTACGACCGGTGCGGGTTCCACGAGGTCGGCGCGTTCACGACCGTCCTGCTCTGACGCCGCGCGGGACGGTCAGGCCGTGAAGGTGATGCTCACGGCGTCACCGACCCGTCGGTACCCCATCGCCTGGTAGATGGCGTTGGAGGTCGGGTTGGCGAGGTCGGTGAAGAGCATGCACGCCTCACCGGCATCGTGGCGCTCGTTCGACAGGGCGGCGACGACCCCGCTGGCGTACCCGCGGCCCCGCAGCCCGGGTGGGGTCCACACCCCGGAGATGCGTGTCAGCCCGCCGCTCGCCGGCGAGGCGTACGCCATCGAGACGGGCTCGCCGCCGCCGTCCACCCAGAGTCCGACCCGGCCCGCCGCGACGGTGTCGACGAGGGGCAGGGCGGCCCGGCCACCACCCTCGATGGCGTCGACGAAGTCCTGGTGCCACGCGTCGACGAGCGGCAGGTCGGCCGCGGTGGCCCGACGGAAGGCGCCCGGCACCTCGAAGGGCACGACGGCGCGGTCAGGCAGCAGGAAGCGGCCGACCTCCATCGTCGTGCGGGCCGTGCTGCCGGTCAGCCGTGACCACTCGTCGGCGAAGGCCTCGGCGGGTGCGCGCAGTCCGCCGACGCCCGGCAGGTGGTCGCCCTGCCCGGCCAGACCGGCCGCCAGGGCCCGCGCGCCGTCCGGCGTGGCGAACGCGACGTGCAGCGGGTGCGGCGGAGTGTGCATGTAGGCGGCGACGACGTCGGTGCCCTCGTGACCTGCCCACCAGCGCGCGCCGGGGTGCAGCGTCGGGTCGTGCAGGACCCGCGCGATGACGCTCGCGACGACGCTGAGGGCTTGCGGCTCGCGGTCGACCAGGTCGGCGAACCACGACCCGGCCTCAACAGGGTCGGAGGTCACGTGGACGGTCATGCGCGCTGGCATGGGCCCAATCTGGCAGACGGCGGTCCGGGACCGCCCGCCTTTTCGCGGCGTGGCGGCCCGGGTCACACGACGTGGGCCACGACCTCGGCATGGGTCATCGCGAACCACGCATCGGGGTGGCGCGACCACGTCAGCCACGCGTCGCGCATGGCCTCGAGGTCGGCGCGCGTGGCGAGGCCGCGCTCGAGCGCCTGGGTGGCGAAGGTCGAGTCGACGACGCGTCGGGCCCACACCCCGCCCCACCAGGCGCACTGCTCCGGCACGGCATACGTCCACAACGAGGCCGACGGCGTCAGGTCGGTCAGCCCGGCGGCGTGCGCCCACGCGACGAGGTGCCGGCCCGCGTCGGGCTCGGCGTGGTTGAGCCGCGCGAGCTGCCGGTAGACCTCGAGCCAGTGCGTCATGCCCTCGGAGGCCGGGTGCCAGACCATGGAGGCGTAGTCGACGTCGCGCACCGCGACGACGCCTCCCGGACGCGTGACGCGCGCCATCTCCCGCAGGGCACCGACCGGGTCGGTCAGGTGCTGGAGCACCTGGTGCGCGTGCGTGACGTCGAAGGCCGCGTCAGGGTGGGGGAGGGCGGCGACGTCGGCCAGCTCGAACCGGGTCCGCACGTCGCCCCGGGCGGCGGCGTGGCGGCGGGCCTCGACGAGCGGGCCCTCGACGTTCTCGACGCCGACGACGACGCCCGGGGCGACGGCCGTAGCGAGGTCGAGGGTGATGGTCCCCGGACCGCAGCCGACGTCGAGGAGGGACAGGCCGGCGCGCAGGTGCGGGAGGAGGTAGGCCGCGGAGTCGGCGGCGGTCCGCGCCCCGTGGGAGGCGAGGACGCTCGGGTGGTGCCCGTGCAGGTAGACGTCGGCCATGACCGGACGCTACCCGCGCCCGGTCGTGGTGGCGCCCATGTCTCACGGTCCCGGGAGGGGGCATGGCGAATCGGGGGCGAAGCGTCCGCCGGGCGACCGATATCCTTCCGGGGTTCACCCGCGCTCACCCCGAGCGACGCACCCGAAGGAGTCCCGGTGGCCCTGCACATGTCGTCCCTGTTCCTGCGAACCCTTCGCGAGGACCCGGCGGACGCAGAGGTCCCGAGCCACCGGCTGCTCGTGCGTGCCGGCTACGTGCGCCGCGTCAGCCCCGGTGTCTACACGTGGCTGCCGCTCGGCCTGCGCGTGCTGCGCAACGTCGAGCGGATCGTCCGCGAGGAGATGGACGCGATCGGCTCGCAGGAGCTGCTCTTCCCGGCGCTGCTGCCCAAGGAGCCCTTCGAGGCGAGCGGCCGCTGGACCGAGTACGGCGACAACATCTTCCGCCTGCAGGACCGCAAGGGTGCCGACCACCTGCTCGGCCCGACGCACGAGGAGATGTTCACCCTCGCGGTCAAGGACCTCTTCAGCTCCTACAAGGACCTGCCCCTGTCGATCTACCAGATCCAGACGAAGTACCGCGACGAGGCCCGCCCGCGTGCCGGCGTGCTCCGGGGTCGCGAGTTCGTCATGAAGGACTCCTACTCCTTCGACATCGACACCGCCGGGCTCGACAAGAGCTACCAGGCGCACCGCGAGGCGTACGTCCGCATCTTCGACCGCCTCGGCTTCCACTACGTCATCGTCGAGGCGATGGCCGGTGCGATGGGGGGCAGCAGGAGCGAGGAGTTCCTCGCGACCGCCGAGGTCGGCGAGGACACCTACGTCCACTGCACGAACTGCGGGTACGCCGCCAACGTCGAGGCCGTCAAGGTCCCGGCGCCCGCGCCCGTCGGGTGGGAGGGCGTTCCGGCCGCGCACGTCGAGGACACCCCCGACACGCCGACGATCGCGACGCTCGTCGACCACCTCAACGAGCGGTTCCCGCGCGAGGACCGCCCTTGGACGGCCGGCGACACGCTGAAGAACGTCGTCGTCATGCTCAAGCACCCCGACGGCACGCGCGAGCCGCTCGCCATCGGTGTTCCGGGGGACCGCGAGGTCGACGAGAAGCGCCTCGGCGCGCAGGTCGAGCCGGCCGAGCTCGACGCGTTCACCGAGGCCGACTTCGCCGAGCACCCCGGTCTCGTCAAGGGCTACATCGGTCCGGGCGCGCTCGGTCTCGAGGGCACGACCGGCATCCGCATGCTGCTCGACCCGCGGGTGTCGGAGGGCACCCGCTGGGTCACCGGCGCCAACGAGCCGGGCCGCCACGTCCTCGACCTCGTCGTCGGCCGCGACTTCACCGGCGACGGCACGATCGAGGCGGCCGAGGTGCGCTTCGGCGACCCCTGCCCCAACTGCGACCACGTACTGGAGGGGGCCCGCGGCATCGAGATGGGCCACGTCTTCCAGCTCGGGACGAAGTACGCCGAGGCGCTGGACCTCAAGGTGCTCGACCAGAACGGCAAGCTCGTCACGGTCGTCATGGGTTCCTACGGTGTGGGCGTGAGCCGCGCCGTGGCCTGCGTCGTCGAGGGCAACCACGACGAGGCGGGGATCATCTGGCCGCGCGAGCTCGCCCCGGCCGACGTGCACGTCGTCGTCGCCGGCAAGGACGAGGCGATGTTCGTCAAGGCCGAGGAGGTCGCTCGCGAGCTCGAGGTCCAGGGCCTGTCGGTGCTCGTCGACGACCGCAGGGGTGTCAGCCCCGGCGTGAAGTTCAAGGACTCCGAGCTCATCGGGATACCCACGATCCTCGTCATCGGCCGGGGCCTCGCCGCCGGCGTCGTCGAGATCAAGGACCGCCGCTCGGGCGAGCGCCGCGAGGTGGCCGTCGAAGACGTCGTCGCCGCCCTGACCGCCGAGGTGACCGCGGAGGTCGAGCGCTCGTGACCCCGTCCCGACGTCCGGTCGAGGCTGTCGTCTTCGACTGGGGTGGCACGCTGACGCCCTGGCACGAGGTCGACCTGCCGCAGCAGTGGCGGGTGTTCGCCCGCACCGTGCACGGCCTGCCCGTCGACGACCCCGACATGCCCGTCGAGGACCTCGCCGAGGCCGACTCCCTCGCCCGGCGCATCCACGAGGCCGAGGAGCGGGCCTGGCGTCGCGGCCGGCAGAGCCACGAGAGCGCGTCGATCGCGGCGATCCTCGAGGAGGCGGGCGTCGACCCCGCGCACGACCGGCACCACCTCGCGCTGGCGGCGTACCAGCGCTTCTGGGAGCCGCACACGCACACCGACGCGCAGGTGCGCCCGTTGTGGGAGTCGTTGCGTCGCAAGGGAATCCGCGTCGGCGTGCTCTCCAACACGATCTGGAGCCGCGAGTACCACCGGGAGGTCTTCGCCCGCGACGGCGTGCTCGACCTGCTCGACGCAGACGTCTACTCCTCGGAGATCCACGTCGTCAAACCGCACCCGGACGCGTTCCGCACCGTGTGCGCGGCGCTCGACGTGGAGCCCGAGAACGCCGTCTACGTCGGTGACCGGCTCTTCGAGGACGTCCACGGACCCCACCAGGTCGGCATGCGGGCGATCCTCGTGCCCCACTCGGACATCCCTGCGGGACAGCGCATGCCGGTCGACGCCAGGCCCGACGCCGTCGCCCACGAGCTGCTCGACGTCGCCGGCATCGTCGCGCTCTGGAACCACCAGGTCGCGGACGGCGACGAGGCGTGAGCGACCCGACGCTCACCACCCTCGTCTTCCTCGGCCTCGCGGCCTTCGCCGCGGGCTGGATCGACGCCGTCGTCGGGGGTGGCGGGCTCGTGCAGCTGCCGGCGCTCCTCGTCGGGCTTCCCGGGGCGAGCCCGGCCCAGCTGCTCGCGACGAACAAGTTCGGCTCGATCTTCGGCACCGCCACGAGCTCGGTGACCTACTACCGACGCGTGCGGCCCGACCTGCGCACGGCCCTTCCCATGGCGGCGGTGGCCTACCTCGGGTCCATCGGCGGTGCCCTCATCGGGCTGCACATCCCGAAGTCGGCCTTCAACCCGATCATCCTCGTGCTGCTCGTCCTCGTCGGCGCGTACACCCTGCTGCGGCCCGACCTGGGCAAGGAGTCCATCCGCCGCTTCCACGGCGCGCGGCACACCGTCCTCGCGATGCTGACCGGCTTCGTCATCGGTGCCTACGACGGCGCCCTGGGCCCGGGCACCGGCAGCTTCCTCGTCTTCGCGCTCGTCGGGCTGCTCGGGTACAACTTCCTCGAGGCGAGCGCCAAGGCCAAGATCGCCAACTTCGCGACCAACCTCGGTGCGCTCACGGTCTTCGCCCCCATGGGTCTGGTGCTCTACCAGGTCGGTGCGGTCATCGCGGCGGCCAACCTGCTCGGGGGCTATGTCGGCGCCCGGACCGCGGTGGCGCGGGGAAGCGGGTTCGTCCGGGTCGTGTTCGTCGTCATCGTCGTCGCGTTCATCGTCCGGATCGGCGGCAGCCTGCTCGGCCTCTGGGCCTGAGCGCGTCCGTTCCCGTCCTCCGGCGGCCTTCCCGGCCACCTCTGGGCCCCGTCGCGGTCGACGCCGGGGCAGCCCGCCGACCTCACACTCGGGTGCTGTGTGTGCCACAGGCGACGCACAGCGCGCATCGTGAAGGTTCGACCATGAGCGCAGCCACGATCCCCGAGACCCAGCGCCGGAGGACCGTCACCGCGGACGGTCCGCCCGCCGGCCCCGGGTCCGTGCGGCCGTGGAGGGGACGGACGCCGCGGTGGTGGCGCGATGCGTCCGGCGCCGTCGCGTGGGCACTGGTGCTGTTCGTCGTGGCCCTCTGGGTGGCCGGCGGCGGGCTCACGGCCTTCGGGACGCTCGGGGACGCCCTGACGAACGTCGGAAGGCTGTGCGGGCTGCTGGCATCCGTGCTCATCCTGCTCCAGGTGCTCCTCATGGCACGCATCCCGACCGTCGAGCAGGCGTGGGGCCAGGACGAGCTCGCGCGGGTGCACCGCCTCGTCGGGTTCACCTCGTTCAACCTCATGCTCGCCCACATCGGCCTGACGATCCTCGGCTACGACCAGGGCACCGGCCTCGGTGTCGTCGGCACGTTCCTCGACGAGATCCTCAACTCGCCGGGGATGCTCCTCGCCCTCGCGGGGGCCGTCGCGCTCGTCATGGTCGTCGTCACCTCCGTCCGGGCGGCGCGCCGACGCCTCCGCTACGAGTCGTGGCACCTGCTGCACCTCTACGCCTACCTCGGCGCGGGCCTGGCCCTGCCGCACCAGCTCTGGACCGGCCAGGACTTCCGGGCCAGTCCGGTGGCCACCGTCTTCTGGTGGGGTCTGTACGCCGCCTCGCTCGTCGCCGTCGTCGTCTTCCGCGTGGGGCTGCCCCTGCTCCGCTCGTGCCGCCACCGGCTCGTCGTCACCGGCGTCGTCGCCGAGTCGCCGACCGTCACCTCGGTCACCGTCGCCGGGCGCGACCTGCACCGGCTGCCGGTCCGCGCCGGCCAGTTCTTCCAGTGGCGCTTCCTCGACGGCCCCGGTTGGACGCGCGCCAACCCCTACAGCCTCTCGGCCGCCCCCGACGGGCGCTCGCTGCGCATCACGGCGGCCGCCGTCGGCGACGGCAGCAGCCGCCTGGCCGCCCTGCGCCCGGGCACCCGCGTCCTCGTCGAAGGACCGTACGGACGCCTCCATGCCGGCGTCCGCACCCGCGACAAGGCGCTCCTCGTCGGCGCCGGCATCGGCATCACGCCGTTGCGGGCCCTCCTCGAGGAGCTCCCGGCCGGCCCGGATGCCACGGTGGTGGTCTACCGCGTGTCGCGGGAGTCCGACATCGTCCTGGCCGACGAGCTGCTCGCCCTCGCCCGGGACAGGGGAGCGCGCGTCGTCGCCGTCATCGGCCCGCGGGCACCGGGCCGCCCGAGCTGGCTGCCGGCGGATGCCGCCCACCTCACCGACGCCGAGGCCCTGCTCAGCATCGTGCCCGACGTCGCGGACCGCGACGTGTACGTCTGCGGCAACCAGCACTGGATGGACCTCGTCGTCGACGCGGCCCGCGCCGCGGGCGTGGCTGCCGACGCCATCCACCACGAGCGCTTCGGCTACTGACCCGCCGACGCCCTCCCGAAACCCCGCTCCCGAGACCCTCCCGACGCCGACGGCACCGGGCGAGGGCAGGCAACCCCACGAAACGAGACCAGCCATGAGACGCATCGTCATCTGGGCCATGAGCACGCTGACCGTGCTCGTGCTGCTCTTCAGCCACGGCACCTCGCGGTCCTCCACGCCGGTCGCCACGGCCGAGACCCGTCAGGCTGCCTCGACCGCCCCGACCGCCCCGACCGCCGATCAGCAGACGACGACCTCGAGCGGGTCCTCGACCTCCTCGAGCGGCTCGTCGACCTCGGCGTCGACGACGTACGACGGTGATGCGGTCGGCACCCGGTACGGCGATGTCCAGGTCCGGATCACCGTCGAGGACGGCCGGATCACCGCCGTCGACGTCCTGCAGGTGCCCTCCACCGACCGGCACGACCAGATGATCAACTCCCAGGCCGTGCCGGTCTACGACAGCGAGGCGGTGCAGGCCCAGTCGGCGCAGATCGACGTGGTCTCGGGTGCCACGGTCACATGGGAGGGCTACACGCAGTCGCTCCAGTCGGCGATCGACAAGGCCAACCTGTGACCGCCGCGGGCGGCCGAGGCGCGGAGACGAGGAGGACGATGTGACCGTGGACGCGGTGCGACGGACGGCCCCGGCCCGCCGGGCCTGGGTCGAGCACGTCATGGGGATGCCGGTGAGCATCCACCTGCGTGGTGGCGACGTGGAGGGGCCGGCGGCCGAGTCCGCGGTCGCGACGGCCTACGCCGTGCTGCGCGAGATGGACACGATCTTCTCCACCTACCGCGAGGACTCGGACCTCCTGCGGCTGCGTCGTGAGGAGATCGAGCTGTCCGAGGCGAGCCCACGCGTCGCCGAGGCCCTCGCGCTCGGGGAGGAGGCCGAACGCGTCACCGGCGGTGTGTTCACGACACTGCTGCCGACGCCGGAGGGCGACCTCGCCTTCGACCCGACCGGCCTCGTCAAGGGCTGGGCCGTCGACCTCGCAGCCGAGCGTCTCGGCTCTCTGCCGGGCACCTCCTTCTGCGTCAACGCCGGCGGGGACCTCCTCATCGGGGCCCACGCCGACGTGCCGCTCGAGGGGCCGGGCGCCATCCCGTGGCGGGTCGGCATCGAGGACCCCATGGACCGCAGCCGGGTCGCGGGCACCGTGACGCTGACGCACGGGGCCGTCGCGACGTCGGGGACGGCCGCTCGCGGGGCCCACCTCTACGACCCGGTGCGCGGCGAGCACGTCGCGCGCCCGGGTTCCGTGACCGTCGTCGGGCCGCGTCTCGTGTGGGCCGACATCTGGGCGACGGCGCTGTTCGTCGGGGGACAGACCGCCCGTGAACGGTTCGCGCTCGACGCCCGCGACTACCTGTCGACCGTGCTCTGAGCCGCCGCCGGCCCCCTGGCGAGGGCCGCCGTCTCTTGTCCGATTCGCGGCATTCGCCCGGCTTGTCACGCTGAATCTGCTTGTGCCGCAAGGCCACTCGTCCGACGGGTCGGACCGGTGGCCTTGCGGCTTTCTTGCGCAAAGCCTGCGGCCAACAGCCCGCCGTCTTGTGGTTGCCCCGACACAGTGGTCCCAGCCAGAACGGAAGGCGACGACCGGAGCAGTGACGTGGCAGCGCCACCCGCCCCCGAACCGCGCGAAGCACGACCAGCACGACCGGGACGACCAGCAGGTCCGACTTTCGCCGAACAGACAGGAGAGCGCCGTGAGCAGCACCGCAAGCCTGGCCCGCGCACCGCGGCCGCTGCGGCCGCACGGCACGCGCCGGGCGTTCGCAGCCACCGGGTCGCTGCCGCAGACCTCCCCCGTGGAACGGACGGCCGTCCGCGTGAGGTCCCGCCGGGCCCGCGCCGGGTGGACGACCCTGCGTCGGGCGGTTCGACGGTTGTCGGCGATCGCCACGGCGACGCTCGTGCTCACTGCCGCGGCGGTCCTCGCGGTCGTCGCGATCGGTCCGCACGTCTTCGGCTACCGCACGTCGACGATGCTCGGCGCGAGCATGGCACCGGGCATCGAGCGCGGCGACCTCGTCGTCAGCGTCCCGGTCCGTGCGGCCGAGGTCGCCGTGGGCGACGTCATCACCTACCGCTCCCCGGTCGAGGCCGGCCGGTACGAGACGAGGCGCGTGGTCTCGGTCGGGCGCGACGCCGCCGGCCGCGTCAGCCTCGTCACCCGGGCAGACGCGAGCGACACGGTCGACCCGTGGGTCGTGACCGCTGAGGGCGGCACCGTTTGGCGCTCGACGCACGTCGTGCGGCACCTCGGCGAGGTCGTCGGCGTCCTGAGCGCCCCCTTGCAGCAGACGTGGGCGCTCTGGGGCGTCCTCGGCCTCGCGCTCCTCATGGGCCTGCGGGGCATCGGGACCACCGGAAAGGAGCGCACCGATGTGTGAGACGCCGCTGCACCTGCAGGCCGACCTCGAGCCCGTGTTCGAGCCCGGCACGCTCTTCGCCCTCGGCGAGGAGCTCGAGAGCCAGCTGGTGGCCTCGTCGGTCGCCCGCACCTACCTGCGACTGCTCGCCGAACGCGTCGGGCGCATCGAGGCGGCGCTGACGACCGGCGACGAGGAAGGGGCCCTGGAGGTGCTCCTCAGCCTCCGCGTCACGTCGGGGACCGTGGGGGCTCGTCGCCTCGCCGCCCGGACGACCCTGCTCATCGCCGCCGTCGAGGCGGACGAGACCGAGCGCACGTGGGAGTGCCTCGGACAGCTCGCGCACGACACCGCGGAGACGGAGGTGGCCCTCGGGCTGCACCTGTCCGGGTGGCAGCGCGGATAGACCGTGGCGGACCGGGCGTGGCTGGGTGGGCCGGCTCGGTCGGGTGAGCGCCGCGGGGCAGGAGCCGGACGCCTACGGGGCGTCCGGCTCCTCCATGCGGTAGCCGACGCCGCGGACCGTCCGGATGAGCGGACGGGTGCCCTCGGGCGCGGCCCGGGTCAGCTTGCGACGCAGGTTGCCGACGTGCACCTCGACGAGGTGCTCCTCCGAGGACCAGCCGGCCCCCCAGAGCGTGTCGAGCAGCACGGCCCGCGACCAGACGCGTCGTGGCGCGGCGAGCATCGTCGTCAGCAGGTCGAACTCGGTCCGGGTCAGCTCGACCTCGCGCTCGTCGACCGTGACGGTGCGGCTCTCCGTGTCGACGGCGAGCAGGCCGTGCCGGACCACGGACCCCGGCTCACCGGCACCCGGGCGGTGCCCAGGAGCGCCGGCCGTGAGGTCGTCCCGGCCGATGGCGTCGAACACGCGGGGCCCCGCTGCCGGACCGGTCCCGAGCCCGCCACCCGACACCGCACCCGACCCGGGACCCGAGCCGGGCATCGACGTCGCGCCGTTCGAGCCGGCGACCGGGATGGGTCCCGTGACGCCGGCACTCGGGTCCCACGACGTGCGCGGCCGACGCAGCAGCGCGTTGACGCGCACCTGCAGCTCGCGCGGGCTGAACGGCTTCGTCAGGTAGTCGTCGGCACCCGTCTCGAGCCCCATGAGGCGGTCGATCTCCTCGGTGCGGGCGCTGATCATGATGATGTAGGCCTGGCTCGTCTCGCGCACCCGCCGACACACCTCGATGCCGTCGAGGTCGGGCAGCCCGAGGTCGAGGGTCACGACGTCGGGGTCGGTCGTCGTCACGAGGTCGATGGCCTCGCGACCCGACCGCGCGACGGCGACGGCGAACCCCTGCATGGCGAGGCTGTGCGTGATGAGCTGCCGGATGTCGTCGTCGTCCTCGACGACGACTGCCCTGCGCTCGGTGCCCGTCATGCGTGGATTGTGACAGATGGGGCGTATGACGCACCCCGGAACGGGCCCAGTGGCCGCCGACTTCTTGCGTCTTTCTTGCAGCAGGAGCACCGGCTCAGTTGCGCTCGGACCTCCAGAATCGGACCCGGGACGACGCCCCCGAGGAGGCCGGCGCACGCAACCGGTGCGCCGGCGCCCCGTCCCACGTGGCCCAGCAGCGGGCGGCGTCCTCAGAGCGCGGCGAGCCGGTCGGACAGCGCCGAGGCGTCGGTGACGGGCAGGTCGCACACCATGCCGCGACACACGTACGCCGTGGCCCGGCCGCCCACGAGGGGTCGGTCGGCGAGCAGCGGCACACCGGCCGCGCCCGGTCCACCGGCCACGACGACGGCTCCGGGGCGCGGGCTGCGGCGCGCCACCTCGAGCATCGCCGACGCCTCCGGTCCGGTCCCGACGACGGCCACCTGGACCGGGCCGTCGAGCAGCGCCTCGGCCACCGCGAGGGTCCACCCCCCGAAGCGTGGCTCGCGCGCCGCGAGCCCGAGTCCCGCGGCCACCGCCGACCTGCCGGTACGCAGGGCCTCGACGTCGCCGGTCAGGGCGCCGAGGGTGACGAAGGCGCCCGCGAGCGCGGACTGACCCGACGGCTCGGCGTTGTCGGCGGCGCTGCGCGGTCGCAGGTAGAGCGACTCGGCATCGGCAGCGGTGTCGTGGAAGCCGCCGTCGTCCGCCGCGAACGCACGGGCGCCGTCGAGAACGGTGCGCGCGTGCACCAGCCAGGTGGCCTCGCCGGTGGCGCGGTGCAGGGCGAGCAGACCCTCGGCGAGGTTGCCGTGGTCGTCGGCGACGGCGCGGGCCGACCCGGGTCGTCCGTCGCGCGAGGCTCGCAGGAGGACTCCGTCGCGCACGTGGGTGTCGAGGACGTGCCTCGCGCACCGTGCCGCCGCCTCGACCCAGCCGGGCTCACCGAGGAGGGCGCCGGCATCGGCGAGGGCCGCGACCGCCAGCCCGTTCCAGGAGGTGACGACCTTGTCGTCGCGGGCCGGCTGGGGTCGGGTGCGCCTGGCTGCGAGCAGGCGCGTCCGGACGCCGGCGTACCAGTCCGGGTCGTCCGGGTCGCGCGGCAGCTGGAGGGTCGAGGAGCCGTGCTCGAAGGTGCCGGCCGGCGTGACGACGAGGAGCGCGGCCGCGGCCGCGGCGTCGTCACCGAGGACCTCCTGCAGCTGGGCCGGGGTCCAGGCGTACGTCAGGCCCTCGACCCCGTCGGCGTCGGCGTCGAGGGAGGAGGCGAACCCGCCGTGCGGCGTCAGCAGGTCGCGGAGCAGGAACGTCGCGGTCTCGCGGACGACGCGCTCGGCGAGGTCGCTGCCGCCGAGGCGCCACCACGACGCGTACGCCCGTAGCAGCAGGGCGTTGTCGTAGAGCATCTTCTCGAAGTGCGGCACGACCCAGTCGGCGTCGACCGCGTACCGGGCGAACCCGCCGCCGAGCTGGTCGTACATGCCGCTGCGCGCCATCCGCTCCAGGGTCCGCGAGGCGAGCTCGAGCGAGGTCGCGTCGCGGGTGCGACCGTGGTGGCGGAGCAGGAACTCGAGGACCATCGACGGGGGGAACTTGGGCGCCCCGCCGAAACCCGCCGAACGCGGGTCGAACTGGCGGGCGAGCAGGGCCACGGCGGCGTCCAGCAGGTCCGTCGCCGGGTCGAGCGGGTCGGGGGAGCGCAGCCCTTCGCGCAGGGCTCCGGCGATGTGCGAGCCCGACGCGCGCACCTCGTCCTCCCGGGTGCGCCAGGCCTCGTCGAGCGCGGCGAGCACCCGCAGGAAGTGCTCGCGCGGGAAGTAGGTGCCGGCGAAGAACGGCTCGCCCTCCGGGGTGAGGAAGACCGTCATGGGCCAGCCGCCCTGCCCGGTCGTCGCCGTGACCGCGGACATGTAGACGGCGTCGATGTCGGGCCGTTCCTCGCGATCCACCTTGACGGGCACGAACCCCGCGTTGAGGGCCGCCGCGACGGCGTCGTCCTCGAAGGACTCGTGCGCCATGACGTGGCACCAGTGACAGGCCGCGTACCCGACCGAGAGCAGCACGGGGACGTTGCGCTCGCGGGCCTCGGCGAACGCCTCGGGGCCCCACTCGTGCCAGTCGACGGGGTTGTCGCGGTGCTGGAGCAGGTAGGGGCTCGTGGCGTCGGCGAGACGGTTCGGCATCCCTCCACTGTCCATCACCGGTCCCCGCGGTGGCGAGCGGGCCTGCCGCCTGCACGACTTCACCACCATCGAGCCCCGCCGGCGCCTATCGTCGTCCTCGACGCCGTCGAGGGGGCGGCGTCGGGCGGTCCGGTGGGTCTGCGCCGGGTCCGGTGCGGCGCGGGCAACCGTCACCGGACGGTCCGTGCGGGTTCCACCCCGCGGGGGGACCGGCCCAGGGCGGGACGGCAGGGGGAGCGATGGCTGTCTCTTATACACATCTGACGCTGCCGACGACGGA
>NZ_JBPGXG010000036.1:0-32402 GCF_056755255.1 Monashia sp. HAY1-5C
TCCGTCGTCGGCAGCGTCAGATGTGTATAAGAGACAGCCTCCCGCCCACCCGACACGCGCCGAGAGGAGCCACCGTGGAGATCGTCGCCCGCGCGCTCGTCGTCTTCGTCTTCCTCTGGCTGGTCACGCGGTCGGTCGGCCGGTCGACGCTCGGTGAGCTCAGCACCTTCGAGCTCGTCCTCTACGTCACCATGGGCGACCTCGTGCAGCAGGGCGTGACGCAGCAGGACTACTCCGTCACGGGTGCGATCCTCGCGGTCAGCACCTTCGCGCTGCTCACGGTCGGCCTGTCGTGGACCCAGTGGCGCTTCCCCCGGGTCCGCCCCCTCGTGACCGGGCGCCCCGTGCTCGTCTTCGCCGACGGCTCCCCCGTGGAGGACGCGATGCGCCGCCAGCGCCTGTCCCTTCCCGACCTGCTCGTGGCGGCCCGCGAGCAGGGCATCCGCTCGACCGCCGACATCGAGTACGCCGTGCTCGAGGCCGACGGCCGCCTGTCGTTCTTCACCCGCGACCCGTCGCAGTCCGGCGCCCCGGACAAGCCGCCGCAGGCCTGACCGGGCGGGGTCACTCCGTCCACAGGAGACGTGCAGCGAGCGTCCAGCGCACCGGTCCATCGTCTAGGGCCATGGCCACTCGCCGACCGGTCGACCCGGGATCACCCCGCGCGGCCCGCGTTCTCACCGGCACCTACGCCCTCGCCACCGTCGTGGCTCTGCTGCTCGTCCTGTCCCATCCGCACCGCCCCGGCCCGACCCCGACGGAGGTGGTCTTCGGCCTGCTCAACGTGCCGGTCGCGCCCAGCGTCCTGTCCGTCGTCGTGCTGGCGATCGTGACCCGGGCCCTCCTCGGTCGCAAGCGGATCGGGCTGCTGCTCGTCGCCGCGTTCCAGGCGCTCGGGGTGCTCATCGGGCTCGTCGCCGTGCTGCCGCCCGCGCGCCGCCCGTACCTGTGGATGTGGCAGACCCGGGGCGACCTCGGCCGGTTCGTCGACGCCGCCGGCATGGTCGTCGCGCTCGCCGCGGGGTGGTGGCTGTGGCGGCTCCGCGGCCAGTTCACCGGGCGCCTCCAGCGCGGGTCGGGCTGGCTCGCGGCGGTCGCCCTCGTGGCGGGGTCCGTCACGACCCTCGGCGTCGCGTGGGGGCTGCTCGGCGCGGTGGGCGTGCCCCGGTCGCAGGCCGAGGCGCTCGTCGGCACGGTGTTCGCGGTGCTCGGCGGGGTCTCGCCGCGGCCGGGCGGTTTCGTGCCCCCCTGGGTCGTCGACACCGTCGCCCTCTGCGCCGGCGCGACGATCGTCGTGGCCGTCACCCTCTTCCTCGCCTCGGCCCGGCCGGTCAACCGCTGGTCGCCCGAGCGTGAGGTCTCGCTGCGGCGCCTCCTCGCCCGCCACGGCGGCCACGACTCGCTCGGCTACTTCGCCACCCGGCGGGACAAGGCGTCGGTCTTCGACGCCGAGGGCCGCGCGGCCGTGACGTACGCCGTCGCCGCGGGTGTGTCCCTCGCCTCGGCCGACCCGGTCGGCCCGCGCGAGGCCTGGCTGCCCGCCATCGACGCGTGGCGTGCCGAGGCCCGCGAGTACGGCTGGCTGCCGGCGGTCCTCGCGGCGAGCGAGGAGGGTGCCCGAGCCTATGCGTCGCGGGGGATGCGGGTCGTCGCCCTCGGCGACGAGGCGGTCCTCGAGCCAGGTCGCGTCGACGTCGACGGCGCCCGACTGACACGCGCGCGGCAGGCGGCCGCCCGGGCCCGTCGCGCCGGCGTGACGATCCGCATCCGGCGCCAGGCCGACCTCGCCCCGGACGAGCTGGACCGCACCGCGGCGTCGGCGCGGCAGTGGCGCTCCGGCGACACCGAGCGCGGCTTCTCGATGGCCCTGGGCCGCACCGGCGACCCCGCCGACGGCCGCGTCGTGCACGTCCAGGCGGCGGACGCCGACGGCACGCCGGTCGGTCTGCTGACCTTCGTGCCGTGGGGCCGCGCCGGCATCTCCCTCGACCTCATGCGCCGCTCGCCTGACGCCCCGAACGGCACGACCGAGCTCATGGTCACCGAGCTGCTCACGCGCGCCGACGAGCTCGGCATCGCGAGGGTCTCGCTCAACTTCTGCATGTTCCGCGGTGTCTTCGCCGGCTCCGCCCGCCTCGGGTCGAGCACGCTGACCCGCCTCAACGCGTCGGTGCTCGGGCTCTTCGACCGGTTCTGGCAGCTCGAGCGGCTCTACCGCGCCACCGACAAGTACGACCCCGAGTGGACCCCGCGCTTCCTCTGCTACGACGACGGCCTCTCCCTTCCCCAGGTCGTCATCGCCGCGGCCGCGCTCGAGGGCTTCGTGCCCTGGCCGGCCCGGCACCGCTCGACGAGCGGGTTGCTCGATGCCGAGCACCTCGCCGAGGTGGCCGTGCTCGAGGCGGCGGGGCCGGCCCTGGACCCCACCCGGCTCGGGCCCCGGCGCAGCGAGGAGTCGCGGCACCGCCTCGCGACGCTCGACCGGCTCCGGGCGGCGGGCGAGGACCCCTACCCGGTCGGCGGCGGCCCGGTCACCCCCCTCGCCCTCGTCCCCGGTGTGCGCTGCGGCTCGTGGACGGACGGCGAACCCGTCCAGGTCGTGGCCCGCGTCCGTGAGCTGCGCGACCACGGCGCCGTCGTCTTCGTCACCCTCGAGGACGCCGGGGCGCGCGTGCAGGCCCTCCTCGAGACGTCCCGGACCGGGCGGCGCTCCCTCGGCCGGTTCACGGCCGCCGTCGACACCGGGGACCTCGTGCGCCTGGCCGGTCGGACGGGGCGCTCCCGCACCGGCACGCCGAGCCTGCTCGTGAACGACTGGCGCCTGGAGGCCAAGGCGCTGCACCCGGTGCCGTGGCGCGGCCTCGACGACCCCGAGGCTCGCGTGCGACGTCGGTCGACCGACCTGCTCGTGCACCCCGCCCAGGTCGAGCTGCTGCGGCGCCGCTCGACCGTGGTGGCGACGCTGCGCCGGACCCTGGCCGAGCGCGGCTTCCTCGAGGTCGAGACGCCGATGCTGCACGTGACGCACGGCGGCGCCTCCGCTCGCCCCTTCCGGACCCACATCAACGCCTACGGCATCGACCTGGCCCTGCGCATCGCTCCCGAGCTGCACCTCAAGCGGCTCCTCGTCGGCGGCCTCGGCCCGGTGTTCGAGCTGGGCCGCAGCTTTCGCAACGAGGGAGCCGACGCCACCCACAACCCGGAGTTCACCTCGCTCGAGGTGTACGAGCCGCACGCTGACTACGTGGACATGCGCCTCCTGGCGGAGAACCTCGTGCGCGAGGCCGCCGTCGCCGTGCACGGCCGACCCGTCATCCCCCTGCCGCCGCCGGGGCGGGTCCGCGACGGCCTCGACGGCGTCGAGCTCGTCGAGATCGGTGCGTCCTTCCCCGTCGTGCCCGTGCTCGATGCGGTGAGCCGTGCCGTGGGCCTGCCCGTCGGCCCCGACACCGACCTGGACGTGCTCCTCGACCTCGCCGCCCGGCACGGCATCACCGTCCCCGACGACGCCGGGTGGGGCCACGTCGTCGAGGAGCTCTACGGCCGGCTCGTCGAGCCCGTCACGGTCCTGCCGACCTTCTACACCGACTTCCCCGTCGAGACCTCGCCGCTGGTGCACCCGCACCGCACCGAGCGCGGGCTCGTCGAGCGGTGGGACCTCGTCGTCGCGGGCATGGAGGTGGGCACTGCGTACAGCGAGCTGACCGACCCCGTCGAGCAGCGCCGACGCCTCACCGAGCAGTCGCTCAAGGCCGCCGCGGGCGACCCGGAGGCCATGGAGGTCGACGAGGACTTCCTCCACGCCCTCGAGCTCGGCATGCCGCCCACGGGCGGTCTCGGCATCGGCGTCGACCGGCTCGTCATGCTCCTGACGAACACCCCGATCCGCTCGATCCTCACCTTCCCCTTCGTGCGCCCCGAGCCGGGGGGCCGGCGGAGCACGGAGAAGAGGGAGAGCCTGACGTGGAGCTGACCGACCCCGGCGTCATCGTCGTCCTCGTCCTCGTGGCCCTCACCCTGTTCGCCCTCGTCGTCGTCGGCTGGCCCCGCTGGGGCGGACGCGTCGCGCACGGAGCCGTCCGCGGCGTCCAGGTGGTGCTGCTCAACGTCGTCGTCGTCGCCCTGGCCGGTGCCGCCCTCAACGACCAGTACCTCTTCTACTCCAGCTGGTCCGACCTGCTCGGGTCCCGCTCGACCGAGGTGCAGCTGCACCACGGCGGCGGCGCCCGGGAGGTGGTCGAGGCGAAGGTCGTCGGGCCGGGGCTCGCCCGGGCCACGGGGCCCACGAGCTACCGTCTGCCGCAACCGGGTTCGCGGCTGCAGACCTATGTGGTCACCGATCCGCGGACCGGCATGTCCGGACAGGTGCTCGTGTACCTGCCGGCCGGCTACGACCCCGCCTCGAGCCGCACGTACCCGGTCATCGAGGGCCTCCACGGGTTCCCCGGCAGCCCCCAGTCGTTCTCCCGGCTGGACTTCCTCACCACCGCCGACGCCCTCGTCGCGCAGCACCGGCTCGCGCCCTCGCTCGTCGTCATCCCGCGCATCGACACCCCCGCCAGCCTCGACACCGAGTGCGTCAACGGCGCGCGTGGCCTGCCGCAGACCGACACGTGGCTGGCCCGCGACCTGCCCGCCTGGGTCGTCACCCACCTGCACGCGCGTCGCGACCGCACGTCCTGGGCCGTCATGGGCTACTCGTACGGCGGCTGGTGCGCCGCGTCGCTGTCGATGCGTCACCCGGACGTCTTCGGGGCCGCCATCGTCCTGCAGGGCTACTTCCGCCCGGACTTCTCGGCGAGCTACGACCCGCTGACGCCGCGCGGCACCGAGGCCTACGACCTCGTCCGCCTCGCCCGCACGAGCCCCCCGCCGGTCGCCCTCTGGGTGCTGACCTCGCGCCAGGACCCGCTGTCCTACCCGTCGACGTCGAAGTTCCTCAGCGTCGCCAAACCGCCGCTCGACGTGGCGGCCACCGTCCTGGCCTCGGGCGGGCACCGCGACACCGTGTGGGAGCCGTACGTCGGTCGGGCCATGGCCTGGCTCGGCCAGACCCTGCCGGGGTTCCGTGGGTGACCCCGTAGGGCACCGTCCCGCGGCGAGGCGGAGCGGGCGCAGGACCGCGCCCGGTCGGCCGCACCGGCACCTCGGCGTCCGGGCCCACCACGTCGCCATCGGTCTCGTCGTCGCGGCGTGCGCCGTGGCGCTCGTCGCCGTGGCCCTCGCGGCCGGCGTGGGCCCCGGCACGCTCGAGGACGCCGTCGGTGGTGCCGGCCGTCCCGCAGGCGTCCCCACCGGCGCCGACCCGTCCGCGCCGCCGACCTCCGGTGCGACGTCGACCTCGCCCGCCCCCCTCGTCGTCGTCGCGCTCGGCGACTCGGTGCCGTCGGCGACGACGTGCGGCTGCGCGGGCTACGTCGAGCAGCTCGGCGCCCGGCTCGGGTCCGCCACGGGCCGGACTCCGGTGATCCACAACGACGCCGTCGGCGGGTGGACCACCGAGGACGTCGAGCACGACCTCGACTCCGCGTCGACCCACCGCGACATCGTCGGCGCCGACCTCGTCGTCGTCGAGGTGGGCGCCAACGACTTCGACCTCGACCGCGTGGACGACCCGACCTGCCTGCCGGCGGCGACGTCGCCGTGCTGGACCGACACGCTCCACGGGCTGCACGACGGCCTGACGCGGATCGTCGACGGCGTCAAGGCCGCCGACCCGAACCCGGACCTCCGCGTCGCGGTCGTCGGCTACTGGAACGTGACCGTCGACGGTGCCGTCGGGCGCGCGCAGGGCGGCGCCTTCGTCCTCGGCAGCGACGCCCTGACGAAGGTCGTCAACAGCACCGTCCAGCAGGTGGCCACCGCGACGGGCGCCGTCTACGTGGACGCCTACACGCCCCTCAAGGGCGAGGCCGGCGACCGCGACCCGACGAGCGACCTGCTCGACGACGGCGACCACCCCAACGCCAGTGGCCACACCCTGCTCATGGCGGCGGTCTACGACGCCCTCGAGGACGCCGGCGCCGTCGGCCGCTGGGCGTCGGGCTGAGGCCGGTCTAGGGTCGGGACCGGGGGCCGGATCCCGGTCACCGGCACCGTCCGCACCCGATCGAAGGAGCACCGCATGAGCCTCGACCGCCCGGTCGCACCGAACCCGTACGAGCTGCTGCCGGCCGTCGCGTCGTTCACCGTGACGAGCACCGACGTCACCGACGGCGAGCCGCTGGCCGACGCCCAGGTGGCCTCCGGCGGCAACACCTCCCCGCAGCTGTCGTGGAGCGGGGCACCCGAGGGCACGCAGAGCTACGTCGTCACCTGCTTCGACCCGGACGCCCCCACGCCGTCGGGCTACTGGCACTGGGTCCTCGTCGACCTCCCGGCCGACGTCACGTCGCTCGACACCGGCGCTGCCTCGGGCCCGCTGCCGGGCGGCGCGTTCCACGTGCGCAACGACGCCGGCCAGGCCACCTTCATGGGTGCGGCACCGCCCCAGGGCGACCAGCCGCACCGCTACTTCTTCGTCGTGCACGCCGTGTCCGAGCCGACGCTCGGCGTCGACGACTCGGCGACGCCCGCAGTCGTCTCGTTCAACCTCGCGTTCAAGACGCTGGGCCGCGCGATCCTCCACGGCACCTACCAGTACTGACCGACGCGCCACGCCGGTCGTCGCCGGTGGCCGGTCGCGCCTCGTCCCGGGTCTCGTCTCAGTCCGGGGTCGCGCCTCAGGCCGGGGCGTCGGGGCGGGACGAGCGCCGCGTCGCCACCGCGTCACTGGTCAACCGCGCGATGCACGACCGGTTCGTCACGAACGGGACGAGCTCGACGACGGCATCGGCCTCACCCACGGCGGCGAGCGTGCCCCGCACCAGCCCGCGGTGGATGCCGCAGACGACCTCGGAGTGGTTGCGGGCCATGGCCATGAACGGGCAGTCGTGCAGGGTGAGCTCGACCGTCCGGCCGTGGTCGCTCGTGCGCAGGTCCGGCTCGTACCCCCATTCGTCGAGCAGGTCGACCGCGAGGCCGACCTTGCCGAGCCAGGCACCGGGGGTCGTCGCCACCGGCAGCGGCCGGTCGTCGGTGGCGGTGCGTTCGGCGACCCACCGCGCACCGGCCTCCTCGGGGCCGATCGGCACGCCGTCCTGGGACTGCGCCCATGCCGAGGTCAGCAGCTCGGTGAAGGACGCGAGGGCCTCGTGCCCCGTCAGGCCCGGCGCGGGCGGCTCGGCGAGCGCGTAGAGCTTGCGCGGCCGGCCGACGCCGGCACGGCGCAGGACGGACACGAGCACCCCCGCGTCGAGGAGCCGTTCGAGGTGGAACCGCGCGGTGGTGACATGGATGCCGAGAGCGTCGCCGACCTCGGCGGCGGTGAGCACGGACACCGTCTCGCGCGGGTCGGCCGGGGGTCGGGACAGCAGCTCGAGGACGGCGCGCCGGGTCTCGACCCGGCCGGGGTCGCCCACCGGGGAAGGTGCAGCGACAAGGTCAGCGACGGGTGCAGCGACGGGTGCAGCGACGGGTGCAGCGACGGGTGCAGGGACGGGGATCGACATCGGACTCCTTCTTCGGCCGATTTGGAGGATATCGAGGAGTCGTGGCCGCGTCCGACGAATGTCCGAGAACGCGTTGCACACGCCCGGATTTCCCCCCGCCACAGCATGGACGCCGCTACGGTGAGGCCCAAGGGGCCTCCCTCCCGGCCGGCGACGGCGCCTGGGTTTTGCAGGAGGCCGTCGCTCCGTTTTGGAGGATTCATGCAGCTCGCATCCCACCCGGCTCCCCGACGCGAGGACGCCCCGGCGCACCGGCCGGTGCTCCGACACCGACGAGAGGCGCGGTCGTGAACGCGGCTCGACCCACGCCGGAGCTCGACGGCCCGGTGTCCGCGGCCCTGCTGAGGGCGGGCCGGTTCTTCACGAGGTGGGACGAGTCCGCTGACGGGCGGGCCGTGTTCCGCGAGGGGGGTCGCGCCGGCGACGTCTTCTACCGCGACCGGTGGAGCCACGACAAGGTCGTGCGCTCGACGCACGGGGTCAACTGCACCGGCTCCTGCTCGTGGAAGGTCTACGTCAAGGACGGGATCATCACGTGGGAGACGCAGCAGACCGACTATCCGTCCGTCGGGCCCGACCGGCCCGAGTACGAGCCGCGCGGCTGTCCTCGCGGCGCAGCCTTCTCCTGGTACACCTACTCGCCGACCCGGGTCCGGTACCCGTACGTGCGCGGAGTCCTGCTCGAGATGTACCGCGAGGCCAAGGCGCGGCTCGGTGACCCGGTCGCCGCCTGGCACGAGGTCACGACCGACCCGGACAAGCGGCGCCGGTACCAGACCGCCCGCGGCAAGGGCGGGCTCGTACGCGCCTCGTGGGGCGAGGCCGTCGAGATCGCGGCCGCCGCCCACGTGCACACCATCAAGGAGTACGGACCCGACCGCGTCGCCGGCTTCTCGCCCATCCCCGCGATGTCGATGGTGTCGCACTGCGTGGGCACCCGGTTCATCCAGCTGCTCGGCGGCGTCATGACGAGCTTCTACGACTGGTACGCCGACCTGCCCGTCGCCAGCCCGCAGGTCTTCGGCGACCAGACCGACGTGCCGGAGTCGGGCGACTGGTGGGACTCGACCTACCTCATGATGTGGGGCTCGAACGTCCCGGTCACCCGGACGCCCGACGCGCACTGGATGGCCGAGGTGCGCTACCGCGGGACGAAGGTCGTCAGCGTCAGCCCCGACTACGCGGACAACACGAAGTTCGCCGACGAGTGGATGCCGGCCCAGGCCGGGACCGATGCCGCGCTCGCGATGGCCATGGGCCACGTGCTGCTCAAGGAGTTCTTCGTCGACCGCGAGGTGCCGTTCTTCCGCGACTACGTGCGCACGTACACCGACCTGCCGTTCCTCGTCCGGCTCGAGCCCGCGGGCAGCGACCAGCCGGCCGGCGCCATGGTGCCCGGTACGTTCCTCGTCGCGTCCGACCTCGGGGGTGCCGACGCGCCGGCGCCCGAGAGTGCCTGGAAGACGGTCCTGCTCGACGAGGCCACCGGCCGGCCCGTCGTACCGAACGGCTCGATGGGGTTCCGGTACGCCGACTCCGGCAAGGGCCGCTGGAACCTCGACCTCGACGGCGTCTCCCCGGCCCTGTCGATGGCCGGTGCCGACGCCACGGCCGTCGAGGTGCTGCTGCCGGCCTTCGTCGAGCCCGACGGCACCGGCTCGGTGCTGCGACGCGGCGTGCCGGCCCGGCGCGTCGGCGACCACCTCGTCACGACCGTCTACGACCTCATGCTGGCCCAGTACGGGGTCGGCCGTGAGGGCCTGCCCGGTGAGTGGGCCGGCGGCTACGACGACGTCTCGACGCCGTACACGCCGGCGTGGCAGGCCGAGGTCACGGCGGTTCCCGCCGAGCAGTGCATCCGCATCGCACGCGAGTTCGCCACGAATGCCGAGCAGTCCCGGGGCCGGTCGATGATCATCATGGGCGCCGGCATCTGCCAGTGGTTCCACGGCGACGCCACCTACCGCGCCATCCTGTCGCTCCTGCTGCTCACCGGCTGCATGGGCCGCAACGGCGGCGGCTGGGCGCACTACGTCGGCCAGGAGAAGTGCCGGCCCATCACCGGCTGGATCTCCCTGGCCAACGCGCTCGACTGGTCACGCCCGCCGCGCACCATGATCGGCACGGCGTACTGGTACATGCACACCGACCAGTGGCGCAACGACGGCTACTCGGCCGACTCGCTCGCCTCGCCGCTCGCTCGAGGGCACCTCGCCGGCAAGCACACCGCCGACACCATCGCCGAGTCGGCGCGCCTGGGATGGATGCCGTTCTACCCGCAGTTCGGCACCAACCCGCTGCGGGTGGCGGAGGACGCCGAGGCCGCGGTGGCTGCCGGAACCGCCGAGAGCCCGGCGGCCTACGTGGCGACGGCGCTGCACGAGGGCACGCTGAGGGCCTCGATCGAGGACGTCGACGCGCCGGAGAACTGGCCCCGCACCCTCGTCCTCTGGCGCTCCAACCTCATGGGCAGCTCGGCCAAGGGCAACGAGTACTTCCTCAAGCACCTGCTCGGTACCCACTCGAACGTCATGCGCGGCGAGAACCCCGGCACGCCGCGGCCGGCCGACGTGGCATGGCACGACGAGGCACCGCAGGGCAAGCTCGACCTGCTCCTGTCGGCCGACTTCCGGATGACGTCGACGACGCTCCTGTCCGACGTCGTCCTGCCGGCCGCGACGTGGTACGAGAAGCACGACCTCAGCTCGACCGACATGCACCCGTTCGTCCACGCCTTCACGCCGGCCATCGACCCGCCCTGGGAGGCCAAGAGCGACTTCGACCTGTTCCACCTTCTGGCACAGCGGTTCTCGGACCTGGCCAAGACCCACCTCGGCACGGTCAAGGACCTCGTCAGCGTCCCCCTGCAGCACGACACCCCGGGCGAGACGGCCCAGCCCGGCGGCCGCGTCGTCGACTGGCGCACGACCGGGGCGCCGGGCACACCGGGTCGCACGATGCCGGTCTTCCAGGTGGTCGAGCGCGACTACACCGCCATCGCCGACAAGCTCGCGACGGTCGGCCCGCTCGCCGACTCCCTCGGCTTCACCGTCAAGAACGTGACGTACCGCGTCGAGGAGGAGGTCGTCCGTCTCGCGCGGACGAACGGCGTCATGCTCGGTGGGGCCGGCGACGGCCGCCCCGCCATCGACACCGACGCCAAGCTCGCCGAGGCCATCCTGAGCTTCTCCGGGACGACCAACGGCCACCTGGCCGTGCAGGGTTTCAGGACCCTCGAGGAGCGTGTCGGCAAGAAGCTCGTCGACCTCGCCGAGGGCTCGGAGGAGAAGCGGATCACCTTCGCCGACACGCAGGTCCAGCCGGTGCCGGTGATCACCTCACCGGAGTGGTCCGGCTCCGAGACCGGTGGCCGGCGGTACGCGCCGTTCACCGTCAACATCGAGCGGCTCAAGCCGTTCCACACGCTGACCGGCCGGATGCACTTCTACCTCGACCACGAGTGGATGCAGGAGGTCGGGGAGGCACTGCCCACCTACCGTCCACCGCTCGACATGCACCGCCTCTTCGGCGAGCCGAGGCTCGGACCGGACGGCGCCAAGCAGGTGACGGTGCGCTACCTCACGCCGCACAGCAAGTGGTCGATCCACTCCGAGTACCAGGACAACCTGCTCATGCTCTCGCTCTCACGGGGCGGGCCCACGGTGTGGATGAGTCCCCAGGACGCCGCGTCGATCGACGTCGAGGACAACGACTGGGTGGAGTGCACGAACGCCAACGGGGTCCTCGTCGCACGCGCCATCGTCAGCCACCGGATGCCCGAGGGCGTCGTGTACGTCTACCACGCGCAGGAGCGCACCATCGACGTGCCGAAGTCCGAGGCCACCGGCCGCCGCGGCGGCATCCACAACTCGGTCACCCGGCTGCTCGTCAAGCCGACCCACCTCATCGGCGGCTACGCGCAGCTGTCGTACACCTTCAACTACCTCGGCCCGACCGGGAACCAGCGCGACATGGTCTCGACGGTCCGCAAGCGCTCGCAGGAGGTGACGTACTGATGCGCGTCATGGCCCAGATGGGCATGGTGATGAACCTCGACAAGTGCATCGGCTGCCACACGTGCTCGGTCACGTGCAAGCAGGCGTGGACCAACCGCGCCGGCACCGAGTACGTGTGGTTCAACAACGTCGAGACGCGGCCCGGCCAGGGCTACCCGCGTCGTTACGAGGACCAGGAGACGTGGCGCGGCGGATGGACCCTCACACACCGGGGAAGCCTGAAGCTCAAGGCGGGCGGACGCGTCCAGAAGCTGCTCGGCATCTTCGCCAGCCCGGTCCAGCCCGAGCTCGCGGACTACTACGAGCCGTGGACCTACGACTACCAGACGCTCGTCGAGGCACCCCTCGGCGACGACTTCCCGGTGGCGCGCCCGAAGTCGCTCATCACCGGCGAGAACACGAAGATCACGTGGTCGGCGAACTGGGACGACAACCTCGGCGGCACGAGCCAGCTCGGCCACCTCGACCCCGTCGTGGAGAAGGTCCGGCGGCAGTCCGAGGACACCGTCCGGTTCGAGCTCGAGAAGACCTTCATGTTCTACCTGCCGCGCATCTGCGAGCACTGCCTCAACCCGTCGTGCATGGCCTCCTGCCCGTCCGGCGCGATCTACAAGCGCGCGGAGGACGGCATCGTCCTGGTCGACCAGGACCGCTGCCGCGGCTGGCGCCAGTGCATCACCGGCTGCCCGTACAAGAAGATCTACTTCAACCACAAGAGCGGCAAGGCCGAGAAGTGCACCTTCTGCTACCCGCGCATCGAGGTCGGACTGCCGACCGTGTGCTCGGAGACGTGCGTGGGGCGGCTGCGCTACCTCGGTCTGTTCCTCTACGACGCCGACCGCGTCACCGAGGCCGCGTCGACGCCCGACGAGGGTGACCTCTACCAGGCCCAGCTCGACCTGCTCCTCGACCCGGCGGACCCCGAGGTCATCGCCGCGGCCCGGCGCGACGGCATCCCGGACGACTGGATGGAGGCGGCGCGGCGCAGCCCGGTGTACGCGCTCGCCAAGACGTACCGCGTCGCGCTGCCGCTGCACCCGGAGTACCGCACCATGCCGATGGTCTGGTACGTGCCGCCGCTGTCGCCGGTCGTCGACGTGCTGGCCTCGCAGGGCCACGACGCCGAGTCGCGCGACGTCCTCTTCGGGGCGATCGAGGCCCTGCGGATCCCCGTCGAGTACCTCGCCGAGCTCTTCACGGCCGGGCGCACCGACGTCGTCACCGGCGTCCTGCGAAAGCTCGCCGCGATGCGCGCCTACATGCGCGACGTGTCCCTGGGCCGCGACGGCGACCCGTCGATCCCGGAGTCGGTCGGCATGAGCGAGGAGTCGCTGTACGAGATGTACCGGCTCATGGCGATCGCCAAGTACGCCGACCGCTACGTCATCCCCACCGCGCACGTCGAGCGGGCGCACGAGCTCGAGGAGATCGCCTGCTCCCTCGACTACGACGGCGGCCCGGGCATGTACGACTCCGGCCCGTTCGGCGAGGCGAGTGGCCGGCCCGCGCCGGTGGCCGTCGAGACGTTCGCCGCGCTGAGGCAGCGCCAGACGACCGACTCCCCCACCTCCTCCGAGGAGCTCCGCGGGCGGGTCAACCTGCTCAACTGGGACGGCAACGGCACCCCACCGGGTCTCTTCCCCGACAACCCGCCGGAGGCTCGGCCCAACCCGCCGGAGGCCCGGCCGTGATCGGCCGCCGCTCCGTGACCAGCCGTCAGGCGCGTGCGTCCCGCCGGGGCCGGGGCGACCGGGTCGTGCACCTCGTCGCCGCACGATGCCTCGACTACCCGAGTGAGGACCTTCTCGCCGCTCTGCCGATGCTCGCCGACGCCCTTGCGGAGCAACGGGACTCGCGTGCCGCGGGCCACCTCGAACCGCTCCTGGCACACCTCGGGGCGACGCCCCTCGACGCGCTCCAGCGGGCCTACGTCGACACCTTCGACCTCAGCCGCAAGCATGCCCTCTACCTGTCCTACTGGACCGACGGCGACACGCGTCGACGTGGGGAGGTGCTCGGACGCTTCAAGGCCGCCTACCGCGCGAGCGGCTTCGTCGTCGACACCCACGGCGAGCTGCCCGACTTCCTGCCGATGGTCCTCGAGTTCGCGGCCGTCGCCGACCCGGAGGCGGGGCGCGCGATCCTCGAGGAGTATCGGCCCAGCCTCGAGCTGCTGCGGATCGCGCTGCAGGAGAAGGGGTCCCACTACGCCGCGGCGGCCGTCGCCGTCTGCGCGACGCTGCCCGGCGAGTCACCACGCGACCGGGCCGCCGTCATGGCGATGGCCGGCCTCGGTGGGCCGCCCCCCGTCGAGACCGTGGGCCTCGACCCCTACGACCCGCGCCTGCTGCCCCTGCGCGACGTCTCGTCCACCGCCCAGCCCGAGCCAACCGGAGCCCGACGATGAGCACCTTCCTCTGGGGCGTCCTGCCCTACCTCTGCATCGCCAGCCTCGTCGGCGGCACGGTCTGGCGCTACCGCTACGACAAGTTCGGCTGGACGACCCGTTCGTCCCAGCTCTACGAGTCGCGGCTGCTGCGGATCGGGTCTCCGCTGTTCCACTTCGGCATCCTGCTCGTCTTCATCGGCCACGTCGGCGGGCTCGTCGTGCCACAGGCGTGGACCGAGGCGCTCGGCGTGAGCGAGGGCCTGTACCACTTCAACGCCCTGCTCTTCGGCGGCCTCGCGGGCGTCTGCACCCTCGTCGGCATCCTCATCCTCGTGTACCGGCGGCGGCGCACCGGGCCGGTCTTCATGGCGACGACGAAGAACGACAAGCTCATGTACGTCCTGCTCGTCGCGGCGATCGTCCTCGGTCTCTGGACGACGCTCGTCAGCGTGGGCGCGGGCAGCGAGGCGCACAACTACCGGGAGTCGGTGTCGCCGTGGTTCCGGTCCGTGTTCCTCCTGCGTCCTGACGTCGCAGCGATGGAGGAGGCGCCGATCCAGTTCCACGTCCACGCGATCGTCGGGATGCTCCTGTTCGCCCTGTGGCCCTTCACCCGGCTCGTGCACGCGTTCACCGCGCCGCTGCACTACCTCTTCCGTCCCTACATCGTGTACCGGTCCCGGGACCGGGCGGCGACGGGCGCGCGCTCGGCCCGCCCCGGCTGGAGCAGCGTCGGCACGACCGACCGCGACCGCCGGCCGTGACCGGCACCTCGCCGTCCTCTGACCGGCACCTGACCGGCACCCGACCGGCCCCGGCCGGCCCCTTGAACCCCTGCTGGAACCCCTCACCGCACAAGGAGTCCCGATGAGCCGCACGGCTACCGAGACCACGGCAACCACCGGGCCGGACCTCTCCGGCCGCAACCGCAACCTGGGCCTGGCCCTGCTCGCCTTCACCGTGACGTTCTGGGCCTGGAACATCATCGGTCCGCTCGGCGTGCGCTACACGGGACAGCTCGGTCTGTCCGGCAGCCAGAAGGCACTGCTCGTCGCGACGCCCGTGCTTGTCGGGTCGGTCGGCCGCATCCCCGTCGGTGCGCTCACCGACCGGTTCGGCGGCCGCCTCATGTTCCCCCTCCTCACCCTGGCCGGCGTGCCGTTCGTCCTGCTCGTCGCCGCCGCCGGCAACGCCCGGTCGTTCGGGATGCTCCTGCTCGTCGGGTTCTTCCTCGGCATCGCCGGCACGACCTTCGCCGTGGGCATCCCGTTCGTCAACGCCTGGTTCGCGGCCGACCGCCGCGGCTTCGCCACCGGCATCTTCGGGGCCGGCATGGGCGGCACGGCGCTCTCGGCGTTCTTCACGCCGCGCTTCGTCACGTGGTTCGGCTACACCCCGACCCACGTCATCCTCGCCGCCGCGCTCGTCGTCACCGCCGCCATCTGCTGGTTCGGCATGCGCAACTCGCCCGCCTGGACGCCGAACACGGACCCCGTCGTGCCCAAGCTCACCGCGGCCCTGCGGCTGCCGATCACGTGGCAGATGTCGTTCCTCTACGCCGTCGCCTTCGGCGGCTTCGTCGCCTTCTCGACGTACCTGCCCACCTACCTCAAGGACGTCTACGCCTTCGACCTCACCGCCGCCGGCACGCGGACGGCCGGGTTCGCCGTCGCCGCGGTCCTCGCCCGTCCGCTCGGCGGGATCCTCAGCGACCGCATCGGTCCGCGGGCGGTGCTCGGGGTCTCCCTGGCCGGCACCGCGGTCCTCGCCGTCGTGCTCACGTTCCGGCCCCCGCTCGAGCTGCCGGCCGGGATCGCGTTCGTCGCGATGGCGTTCTTCCTCGGGCTCGGCACCGGTGGCGTCTTCGCCTGGGTCGCCAAGGCCGCGCCGCCGGCGCGCGTCGGCAGCGTCACCGGCCTCGTCGGTGCGGCCGGTGGGCTCGGTGGCTACTTCCCGCCGCTCGTCCTGGGCGCGACGTACGAGAAGGTGCTGCCGGCCTACGGTGTCGGGCTCGTCCTGCTGACGATCGTGGCCGTGGGTGCCCTCGCCTTCTCCCAGCTCGGGATCCGCGAACGCACCCGCCAGGACTGAAGACCGCGTCCCGAACGGCTGCGTGGCTCCCAGCGGGCGTGCAGACTCGTTGTCGAGACTCGGGACACGCCACGACGGTCCCCGCGGAGTCCCGGCAGGGCCGGTCCCGGCCCGCGCAGACCCGGGCCGCCAGTTCGCCGGCGGACCATGAGCGCACGAGGAGCCGAACCGTGACCCACCTGCTCGACAGCGCCATGCAGCAGCTCCTGGCCGCTCCGACGTGGCTCGTGCTCGTCGTCGTGGCGCTCGTCGTCTTCGCCGAGGACGCGATCTTCGTCGGCTTCGTCGTTCCCGGCGAGACGGTCGCGGTCCTCGGTGGCGTCGCGGCCTCCGTCGGCCACGTGCCCTACGTCGCCGTGCTCGTCGTGGTCGTCCTCGCCGCCATCGCCGGCGACAGCGTCGGCTTCGAGGTCGGCCGCCACCTCGGGGCGCGGGTGCTGAGGCTGCGCGCCTTCGACCGGCACCGCTCGCGGATCGCGGGCGCCCAAGAGCTGCTCGGCCGCAGGGGCGGCATCGCCGTCTTCCTCGGCCGGTGGACGGCCTTCCTGCGCGCCGTCATGCCGGCCCTGGCCGGGATGTCGAAGATGCACTACCCCACGTTCCTGACGTGGAACGCCGCGGGCGGCATCGCCTGGGGCGCGACGGTCGTGACGATCGGGTTCGTCGCCGGTCACTCCTACGCCAGGGTCGAGTCGTACTTCGGTCGTGGCGCGGCGGTCGTCGTGGCGGTGCTCGTCGTCGTCGGCGTCGTCGTGTGGCAGGTGCGCCGGCGCCGCGCCGAGCGTCGCGAGGAGGTCGGCGACGCCGAACGCGGATGACGTTGATTCGTCGCACCCGGGCGCGAGCAGATACCTCGAATCGATGGCCCACCCTCTGAGTGGAGGTGATTCGTCGCACCCAGGCGCGAGCAGATACCTCGAACCGCAGGGAGGGGCCGGGAGGGGGAGGGCAGGGCGCAGGAGGAGACCGTCAGGGCTTGCGCCACACCGACACGTGCGCCTCGCTCGTGGCTGTGAACGGCGTGCCCGCCCAGTCGGCCCACCGGGACTCGAGCCGGAGCCCCGCGAGCTGGGCCATGAGGTCGCACTCCGCCGGCCAGATGTAGCGGAAGTGCCCGACGCCGTGGTGCACGGTGCCGTCGGGGAGAGTGCGGTAGTGGTGCGAGGAGCACTCCTGGCTGACGACGTCGTAGGTGTCGAAGACGAGATGGTCCTCGCCGATGCTCACCGGAACGGCCTCCTGTCCGGGTGTCAGCCGCTGCAGTGCCGGTACCCACAGGTCGATGACGAACCGTCCACGGGGGCGCAGGTGCCGCGCCGCGTTGCGGAAGCACTGAACCTGCTCGGCCTGGGTGCGCAGGTTGGAGATGCTGTTCCAGGCGAGGTACACGAGCGTGTAGGCGCCCGCACCCGGGGCGACGCTGGTGGCCATGTCCCCGACCACCACCGGGACGCGTCCGTCGGGATCCTTGGCGCGCAGCCGCGCGGCCATCGGCTCGGACAGCTCGATGCCGGTGACCGGCAGGCCGCGGTCGGCGAGCGCGAGCGCGACGCGCCCGGTACCGACGGCGAGCTCGAGCACGGGCCCCTCGCCGGCGAGCCGCGCGAGGAGGTCGACCGTCGGGCCCAGGACCTCCGGGCTGAAGTGGTCGGCGGCGTCGGCGTCATAGGTCGCCGCGGTCTCCTCGGTCCACACGTCGCTGCTCGTCACGCGGGCCAGTCTCGTCGCCTCGCCGCATCCGGGCCACGGGTTTTGTGTCGGCCGCGCGGCGGCCGGCTCCGGACCCGGCATACGAGCGCGAGCCGGGCGTCGGCCCTCAGGCGCGGTTGAACAGCCGCGACAGGAAGCCGCCGGCCCGGGCCGGCCGTTCCGGCTCGTGACCGCCGCAGCGCTCGCCGACGGGAACGGTGCGCATGACCTCGTCGACGTGCTGGCCGCAGCCGGCCCACGTCGTCTTGCCGCACGTGCGGCAGGCGGTCGGACGGCACATGCTGGTCCTCCTCCGTTCACATACCCACAGGGGTATGGCCTCGACACGATGGACGATAGCGACAACCGGCGCAGCGCGCCAGTGCTCACGCCCGCTCCACGAGGGCGAGCCGCGAGACGCCCGTTCGACCGCCGGTCACCGCCGGTCGGACGGGCAGCCCTCGCGCGACGTCAGCGGGAGCGGCGGCTGCCGGCCCGCGTGCCGGCCGAGAAGGCGGCGGCGCTGCCGCCGCTGCTCGTCGAGTAGACGGTCGTCGAACCGCCTCGTCGGCCCGGCCCACCGGACCGGCCCGATCCGCCCGAACGACCGGACCCGGTCGAGGCCGCCTGACCGCGCTGGCCCGGCTGGCCGCCCGAGCGACGTCCGCCCGACCGGGAGTCCAGATGACCGGCGTCGGCGCGGCCCCGGCCTCCGGGGCGACCACTCCCCTGGCTCGAGCCACCCGGCGCGCCGGAGCCCTGCGCCGCGCGACCCCGACCCCGGCCACGACCACGGGCAGGGGTGTCGGCGGACGCCTGGCGGGCGGGGCGCCCGGTGGACGGACGCGTCTCCTCCCGGACGAGGGCACCGGAGAAGGACCGCGCACCCGGCGCGAGCTCCTCGAGCAGCGGGTGGCCCGGCGCGACACGCGTCGTCGTCGGTCGGATCCCGGCCTTGCGGGTCAGGTCGCGGACGTCGCGCACCTGCTCGTCGAGCATCATCGTCACGACCGTGCCGGCGTTGCCCGCACGCGCGGTGCGACCCGAACGGTGCAGGTAGGCCTTGTGCTCGACCGGCGGGTCGGCGTGGATGACGAGCGCGACGTCGTCGACGTGGATGCCGCGCGCGGCGATGTCGGTGGCGACCAGGGTCTGGGCCCGACCGGAGTGGAAGTCGTCCATGTTCCGGGTGCGGGCTCCCTGGCTGAGGTTGCCGTGCAGCTCGACGGCCGGAACTCCCGACGCGTTGAGCTGCTTGGCGAGCTTCTTGGCCCGGTGCTTGGTGCGCGTGAACACCACCTTGCGGCCGGGCGCCGCAGCGAGGTCGAGGATGACCGGCAGGTGCGCGCCGTCGTCGACGTGGAGCACGTGGTGGCTCATCGTCGAGACGGGCGACTGGGCCGAGTCCGCCTCGTGCGTCACGGGATTCGTGAGGAACCGCTTGACGAGCACGTTGATCGCGCCGTCGAGCGTCGCGGAGAACAGCAGGCGCTGCCCGTCGCGGGCGGTCTTGTCCATGATGCGACGCACGCCGGGGAGGAACCCGAGGTCGGCCATGTGGTCCGCCTCGTCGAGGACGGTGATCTCGACGGCGTCGAGGAAGACGTGGCCCTGCTGCATGAGGTCCTCGAGGCGGCCCGGGCAGGCGACGACGACGTCGACGCCCCGGCGCAGTCCCTGGACCTGCGGGTTCTGGCCCACACCGCCGAAGACGGTCTGGGAGGTGAGGCCCAGGGCCGCCGCGAGCGGGGTCATGGCGGCCTCGATCTGGGTCGCGAGCTCACGCGTCGGCGCCAGGACCAGGGCCCGGGGACGACGGGACTGGGGCCGGCGGCCGGACTGCGCGAGGCGCGTCAGCACCGGCAGCAGGAACGCGTACGTCTTGCCGGAGCCGGTGCGACCGCGCCCGAGCACGTCGCGTCCGGCGACCGAGTCGGGCAGCGTCGCCGCCTGGATCGGGGTCGGAATGGTGATGCCGAGGTCGTCGAGGACCGCGACGAGGGAGGTGGGCACGCCGAGGGCGGCGAAGGTCGTGTCAGTGGACACCGGTGGGACTCCAAAGGTCAAAGGGTCGTTCTGCCCGGCGCGAGGGCCTCGGTCGTTGAGGGTCGCGGCGCAAGAGCGAATCGACGGGCCGGCGCAGGGCACCAGGCCGAGAAGAGGCGACCCGAGGCAGAACTGGGCGGGTCGCTCCGACCAGTCTACCCGCCGCGCGCCGGTGTCCCGACCACGCCTCCAGCGTGCGGCTCGTCCTCGCCGGCCGGCAGGTCCCCGAGCGCCACGACGTCGTCGGCGACGTCCCGGACCTGTCGCCGCAGCCGCCCGCTGGTCCCACGCAACACCGCGAACGCCTCGTCGACGGCCACGGCGTACCGCGCCGTGAGGATGCCGACCGCGGTCCCGATCCGCCGGCTCGCGTCCAGGGCGTCGGTCGGGCCGAGGGCGTCCCCGTCGCGCTGGCTCGGTCCGAGGGCCAGGGCGAGGAACGGGGCGAGCATCGCCGCCGTGCCGAGGTCGCCGTCGTCGAAGGCCTGCGGGGCCGAGGCGTAGAGGCTCAGGGCGACGCGGTGCCCGTCGGGGACGGCCAGCCGGACGCTGAGCATGCTGCGGATGCCGAGCACGTCGGCACACGGCCCCGAGAACCCGGGCCACCGCCGCTCGACGCACAGGTCGCCGCTCGACACGGCGGGCGCGGCCCCGACGGGCTCGAGCGAGGGTCCCTGGCCGGTGCGGGACTGCAGGGCGTCGACGGCGGTCGCCACCGGGCCGGTGGCGGCGGTGGTCCGCACCGGGGAACCCGGGCCGACGACCGTGACCGCGGCGTGCTCGGCGTGCGGCACGAGCCGGGCGGTGAGGTCGACCAGCCGGCGCGCCACCGCCACGGAGCCTTCGTGCTGCAGGAGCCCGTCGACCTCGCCGACGTCCGCGTCGAGAACCTGCGCGTACTCCCGTGGTGGTTGCCGTGTCATCGTCCACCCCCTGCCCCGCAGGCGAGCAGCTGCTCGCTCCCCGACCACACTGGCACGTCGCCCCGCCGCCGTACACGGTCAGCCGGTGTGCACAGGGGGGCCCATGGGAGCGGTCGGCGTACAGCAGGTGATGTAGGCGCGGCTCGGGCGGCCGGCGGTGCACCCGGCGCTCGCGCCGCCGGACCATAACGGTATGAACGCGCCGGTTCTGACTTCGCTGGGACACGCGGGACTGCGCATCGACGCCCCGCACCTGACCATGCTCTGCGACCCGTGGATGTCGCCGCAGGGCGCCTTCCTGGGTTCGTGGTTCCCGTTCCCGGACAACTCGCACCTCCTGCGGCCCGAGGTGCTCGACGCCGACTGGGTCGCGATCTCGCACGAGCACCTCGACCACCTCGACCTCGACCTGCTCCGGATCCTGCCCGAGAACGTGCGCATCGTCATCCCGCGCTACCCGGCGCCGGAGATGCTCTCGCGCATCCGCGCCGCCGGGATCCGCAACGTCGTCATCGAGCTGGACCGCTGGGAGCGGCTCGCGCTCAACCACCACGGCGACTGGATGACCGTCATCCAGGAGCAGTCGCCGATGTGCCACGACTCGGCGATCCTCGTCCACGCCTCCGGCCACGCGATCCTGCACACCAACGACGCCCGCCTCACCGTGGCCCAGCTGCGGCGCGTGGTGGAGGAGGCCGGCCGGCCGCTCGACCTCATGGGCGTGCAGATGTCCGGTGCGTCGTGGCACCCGATCTGCTACGAGTACCCGCCGGAGGTCGTCGCCTCGATGAGCGCCGACAAGCGCCTCGGCAAGTTCAAGTCGGTGAGCCGCCTGCTGCGCGCGGCCCCGCCGAGGATCGTCATGCCCTACGCGGGGCCGCCGTGCTTCCTCGACCCGGCGCTCGCGCAGCACAACGACCGGATCGCGCCGCCCGGCATCTTCCCGGACACCGCGCAGGCCGCCGCGTTCCTGCGGTCCCGGCTGCGCGACCAGCGAGTCGTGCGGCTGCTGCCCGGGGACCGCATCGACGTGGCGACGGGGCAGGTGCGGCCCGACCCGCACTGGGCGGGCTTCAGCCTCCTCGGCGACCGAGACGAGATCGCCGCGGACGGCCGGCTGCCCGACGACCTGCACGCGTACCTCGACGACTACGCCCGGCGTCGGGCCGGTGACATCGAGGCCGTCTACGCCGCCTTCCCCGACCCGCCCTGCGGCAGTGGCCTCGCCCAACGGTTCGTCGCCCACTTCGAGCAGCTCGGGACGCTGTCCGACTACTTCCTCAACCGCATCGCCATGACCGTCCGGTTCGTCGTGAACGGCGCGGACGGCGGCACGTGGGACGTCGACCTCGGGCCGTCGAGGTGCCGCGTCGACCTGACCGCGAGCAGCTCGCACCCGGGGTACCGCATCACGGTGGAGGCGCGCTGGCTCGACGCCGTCCTCACCGGCCGGGTCCGCTGGGAGGACCTGTTCCTGTCCCTGCGCATCTCGGCCTGGCGCGACCCCGACCGGTACAACGACTACCTCGTCGGCCTGCTCAAGCATGCCGACGCCGCCGCGCTCGACGAGGTCGAGCGCTACGAGACCGAGCGGGACCCCGAGGACACCGTGAGGCTGGCCGAGCGGTGCGGGGACGGCGCGCGCGACTGGGAGGTCAGCCGCTACTGCCCGCACGCCGGCGAGGACCTGGCACACGGGGCCGTCCTTCGCGACGGCGTCCTGCGGTGCCTGGCCCACAACTTCGAGTTCGACCTCGACACCGGTGAGTGCCTCAACGCCCGGTGCGACCCGCTCGTCACGCGGCGGGTCGGATCTCGGGTCGCCGCCCGGTGACGATGTAGCGGGCGGTCAGGGCGATGATGCGCAGCGTCGCCCGGAGGGTCGGGCGGCGCAGGAAGGTCAGGTCCGTGGCCACGCGCCGCGGCACCAGCTGCTCGAGGTACCAGCGTTCCACCGCGCCGGGGTCGGACGGGTCGAAGCCGTCCTGGGACGGGGGGACGCTGACGTCGTCGCGCAGGGTGATCTGGGTGGGTCCTGTCAGCCCCGGCGTCTCGTCGAGCACCCAGGCCACCTCCGCCGGGTAGCGCGCCGCGAGCGCCGGGGTCTCCGGACGGGGCCCCACGAGAGTCATCTGTCCGCAGAGGATGTTGACCAGCTGCGGGAGCTCGTCGAGGCTCGTGCTCCGAAGCAGCCGTCCCGGGCGGGTGACGCGCGGGTCGGCGCGCCGGGTGACCTCGGGCCCGGCGGTGTCGACGCGCATCGTGCGGAACTTGTACAGGGTGAACGGCTGCCGGCCTCGGGTCAGCCGGACCTGCCGGAAGATGACCGGGCCGGGACTCGACAGGCGCACGGCGACCGCCAGCACGAGGAGCACCGGCGAGAGCACGAGCAGGCCCGTGACAGCCACGGCGAGGTCGAGCGTCCGCCGCTGCCACGAGATCGCGCCGACGCGCGGACGCCGCTGCGCTGCGGCCGAGCCCGTGCCGCCGGCCAGCCGGGCAGCCGACGTGGGTGGCGTGGGTGGCGCAGGCGGTCGCCGGCCCACCACGGCGGAGGTGGACCGCTCCGGGACGGCGTCGTGGATCGTCATGGTTCACCCCGTTCCCGACGCGACCAGCACGCCGCTGAAGATGGACACTGCCGCTGCGACGTCCTTGTCGAGCCCGACCTGCAGGTGCGAGGGCGTCATGTGGGTCCACAGCTCGGCACCGCGACGCCGGCGCTCGAGGAGGGCGCGCGTGAGCTCGTTCGGCGCGAGCTCGGGGTCGGTGAGCGTGTAGATGCCGTCCTTGTACGGCTGGGCCCAGGTCCAGATGTCGACGGCGTGGGCGCCGTGGGCCAGAGGGATGTCGATGTAGGTACGGGCGTCGGCCTCCGCCGACTGCCGGGTGCCCTCGTAGCGACCGGGGTGGGCCAGTGCCTTGCGCGCCTGCAGCCGCACCGTGCCGCCCCAGCGCCGGGACGCCTCGTCCCACGCCGCGGCCATGGCGGCGTCGCGGGTCGTGCCCCACGACGCGTACTCGGCATCGCTGCGCAGGCCGACGCTGAGGTCGACGACGTCGAGGCCGCCCTTGGCGATGTAGCGGTCGATGTCCGCGAGCGCGACCGCCGGGTTGCGGAGCACCTCGCCCTGGGCGCACTTGCGACGGGCGTCGGCCGAGTCGGCGCCGACGACCGACGTCGACACCCCGGCCCAGCCGAGGCAGCCGAGCTCGGGGACGATGAGGTCGACGACGATCTTCCGGCCCGGGAGGCGGCTGTGCAGGGCCTGCGTCGTCGACGTGAGGAACGGCAGGACGGTCGTCTCGTCCGTGTCGTCCTCGTAGCCGAGCTCGTCGGCGATCTTGACCCCGGCCACCCCGGGGCGGTCGGCGAGCAGCACGACGGTGTCGAGGACCGAGGCGTAGCGCTCCGGACCGGCCAGCCAGGCCTTGACGAGGTCGGTCTCGACCCACGCCTTCGCACCGTGCGACGCGACGGCCTCGGCGAGCGCGACGTACTGCGGCCGCAGCGTCGTCGTGGCCGAGCGCGGCGGTGTCCGGCCCGAGTCGCCCGAGCACGCGGAACCGCCGGCGAGCAGGACCAGGGCGAGGCAGGCGGCGGTCAGGGTCGGGCGTCGTCTCATGTCACCCTCCCGGCGACCCGTCGCCACGCCTGCACGAGCAGCAGGTCGGTGACGAGGTAGGCGGCGGCGCTGGCCCACGCGGCCCCGAGCGAGCCGTACCGCGGGATGAGGAGCACGTCGAGCACGAGCGTCACGAGGAAGCCGCCGCCGAGGATGAGCGAGTTGAGCCCGGGCCGGCCGCACCCGAGCAGATAGCCCGACGCGACCCCGGCGGCCGGCTCGACGACGAGGCCGAGCGAGATCCACACGGCCGGCCAGACGGCATCACGGAACGCCTCCCCGTAGACGAGGGGCAGCACCACCGTGGCGCTGGCGGCGACGACGACGGCCGCGGCCGCCCCCAGCGCGAGGAGCCGGCCCACCCGCAGCCACTCCGGGTGGCGGGCCGAGCCCTCCCGCCCGGCGAACTTCGGGTAGGTCACCCACGTCAGTGCGAGCCCCGGGAGGCGGAGCAGCTCGGCGTACTTCGAGGCGACGACGTAGACGCCGACCTGCGCCGGACCCGTCAGCGCGCCGAGGACGACGACGTCGAGGCGCAGGTTGAGCAGGTTGAGGATGCCCCCGACCTGGCTGCGCCCACCGAAGGCCGCCATCCGGCGGGCCAGGGCGAGGTCGGGCCGTCCCGCCAGCCGTCCGCCACGCTCGTGGACCCGTTTGGCGATCCGCACCCACGCGTGCATCGCGACGAGGACGTCGGCGAGCAGGAGCGCCGCCACGAGCAGCCACCCGCCGCGCAGGCCGAGCGCCCAGAGCAGCACGAACGCCGGGACGAAGACGGCCTCCTCGGCGGCCGTGACGATGTTGGACCCCCGGGCGTCGCCGAGGGCCTGCAGGCACGACTTGCCGACGGCGACCGGAAGCTGCGTCGCCACGGTGAGCCCGGTGGCGACGACGACGGACGTCGTCGTCGTCGTCATGAGCCGGTCGTGGACCACCGGCGTGAGGACGAGCCACGCCGCGGTGCCGAGGAGCCCGCCGGCCGCCATCGTGACGAGCACCGTCGGCCACAGGCCGGCGTGCCGCGCGTCGGGACCGGCGACGAAGTACCCCATGGCTCCGGGCAGCCCGCAGGCGGCCACGACCCCGACGAGGCCGGGCAGGACGCGCATCAGCGCGAGGACACCGACGTCGTCGGCCCCGCCGGTGCGGGCGACGAGGACGGTGACGAGCGCGATGGACACGAGCGCGACGAGCCGGGCGCCGACGTTGCCGACGACCGACCGCGCCGTCGCGCCGCGCAGCCGCGGACGGGACCGCTCGAGCACTCGTGCCCACGTCATGAGGAGCTCCCCACCGGCGTCCGGGCGAAGGGGCGGGCACCCGGCCTGCCCGGGTCGATCCCGGCCACGAGCCCGAGGAAGGCCCACACGTGCCGGAAGTGCAGCACCTCGTAGAAGAGGCCGGCGACGACCAGGGCGCACCCGAGCCCGAGCAGCACCTCGGGACGCGGCACGAGCCGGCGCACCTCCTCGTCCTGGGGCCACAGGGCCACCCGCCCGAGCCGGAAGGCGACGACGACGAGCAGTACGACGAGACCGAGCCCGCCGATCGCGCCGCGCTCCACGAGCGTCGCGAGGTAGTCGTTGTGCGCCTCCTTGACGTACGGCGCGGCCTGACCGCTCAACGTCGCCTTCGTGCGTCCCGGTCCGACGCCGAGCAGGTCGCCCTCGAGGTAGAGACCGAACGTCTCGGTGGCCAGCACGGTGCGTGACCCGCTCGACTCGTCGGTGCGCCCGAGCGAGTCGCGCAGCAGCTGGACGCTGTCGCTGGCCTTCTGGCCGATGGCGTTGAGGTCGATGTGCGGTGCGCCGACCGCGAGGGTGCCGGCACCGAGGCAGGCCACCGCGACCGCGACGATGACCCCGCGTCGCTTGACGAGCCCGACGAGCAGCGTCACCACGACCATGGCGCCGAGCCCGACGGCAGCGCCGTTGGAGCCGGTGAAGACGATGGCGAGCAGGATCGTGGCCGTCGCGAGGACGCGCGACAGTCGCCGGCGCACCACAGACGTCGCGAGCGTGAGCGCGAGGCAGATGAGGAAGTAGTTCGCGCAGAGGTTCGGGTCGGCGAAGGTCAGCGAGGCCCGTCCACCGTCCCTGGCGCTGAGGCCCGCCATCCAGCTGATGCCGGCGATCCGCCCGACGCAGAGCACGACGGCCCAGGCGATGCCCGACCACACCCAGGCGCGCAGGACGACGCCGAGCAGCCAGCGGTACTGCCGGACCGCGTTGGCGATGGCGGCGCTCCAGACGAGCAGGAAGCCGTCCTGGACCACCGGGAGCAGCGCGCTCTCGGCCTCGACGTGGTAGGCCGCGACCGAGCCGCCCAGCATGAGGATGGCGACCGGCAGGAGGTACGGGACCCGGACGGGGACGAGCTTGGTGCGCAGCCACGCCGCGACGGTGATGACGACGGCGAGGATGCCGACGTCGGCCAGACCCGTGTTGCCCGGCCCGCTCGGGATGAGCAGCGGCATGACGCAGACGGAGAACGCGAGGGCGACCGCCACCCGGCGGGGACCGCGTCCCTCCTGCCGTCCCGAGCCGGTCGCGCCCGTGTTCGCGGCAGTGTTCGCGGCAGTGTTCGCGGAGGGGTTCGCGGCAGGGTTCGCGGCGGTGTTCGCGGACGGGGCGAGGGCACCCGGTCCCCCGGGCGTCAGCATCGGAACAGCTCCGCTGCGAGAAGCAGGTGCTGCCGGGCGAAGGTGGCCTCGTCCGCCAGCGCCGCGACCTCCGCGGTGCCGACGGCGAGGACGTCGCGCCAGCGGTCCGGGTCGCGTCCGGTGCGCTCGAGGTGCTCGGCGAGGACCTCGCGGACCAGCTCGGGCAGCCAGCCGGAGCCGGCGGCCAGGTAGCGCAGCGGCTCGCCCCACGCCCCGGCGACGAGACCGGGGTGGCCCCGGACCGCTCGGCCGCTGCGCGTGTGCCGGTCGAGGTACAGCACGTACGACAGGACGAAGCGGGTCAGGTCCCGCAGCGGGTCCCCGCCGACCACGGCGTGCTCCCAGTCGACGACGCCAGTCACGCGCCGGTCGGTGCGCAGCACGTTGCCGGCCCAGAAGTCGCCGTGGACGACCGACCACGGCCCGGTGGCGGGCAGCCGCAGGCCGGGCAGCGTCGTGGCGACGCCGTCGGCGACGGCGCGTGCCACCCCGTCGGCCGGCCACCGCGCCCGCAGGCGCTTGGCGATCCCGGGCCAGCCGCCCGGTGACGCGGCGACCTCCTGGGGGCCGACGGCGTCCGACAGGTCGCGCAGCCAGGCCGCGGCGCCGGCGAGGTCGGCCCGGACGACGTCCGGACGTGTCGTGCCGCGCCACCGGTGGTAGTCGACCGACATGGGCGTGCCCGGCACCGCCTCGGTGACGAGCACGGCCCCACCGCGGTCGCGCCGGATGTCGACGAGCCGCGGCACTGTCCCGCCGACGAGGCGCGGGTCGAGGTCGCCGACGGCTCGCAGCGCGGCGGCCTCGGCGACGACGGACCCCGCGGCGACCGCGGTGAGGGCGACCTTGGCGACGAGCCGGGGTCGCGGCTGCCCGCGGTCGAAGACGAGGATCGTCGCCTTCGGGTTCTCGTCCTTGGACAGGCCGACGACGACGAGGCGCGGCGTGCCCGCCCCCGCGTGCTCGCGCAGTGCGGCGCGCAGCAGGTCACCGGCCTCGGCCGGGACGGTGTCCGGGGCCAGCATGTCGGTCATCGGCGCACCCCGACGACAAGACGCCCGGGCACGAGCGCGCCGAGGACCAGCCGGACCGACGCGGCGCCGGCCCTCGTCCGTGTCGCCGCGTCGACGAGGCGGCGCACCACCTCGAGGACGAGACGGCCCCGGACGATCCGGGGCGGCGTCGTGAGGAAGGTCGCGAGCAGCCACGTGACCGCGTCGGGGTCGTCCGCGGCCACGAACGTCGCCGATCCCCACGACGGCAGCACGACGTACTCGGCCTGCACCTCGATGCCGAGCCGACCTGCGGCCCGGCGGAGGCGCCCTCGGCCGCCGGCGCGCCGGTCGGCCAGGGCCACCGGTGAACCGGCCGGCAGGACCCGTGCCCGTTCGGCGTCGGCCCGGACCGAGGGCCACACCACCGGCGCCCCCGAGGGCACGAGCACGGCCGCGGGCGCCGGGACGGACGGCGTGACCGAGGCCACGACGGGGGAAGGAGCGACCGTCATGACGTCCTCCACGCACCCAGCGCCGCACCCAGCGACGACCCGAGCGTCACCCCGGGCCCGGCGCCGACCAGCTGGCGTCGCGGCTGCGTCGGTCCCTGCGAGTAGATCCGGTCGAGGACCTCACCGGCGGTCGTCTGGTCGTACCGGTCCCCGAGGTGCTCGCGCGCCCGGACCGCCCACAGGTGGGCCTCGTCCGGGTGGGCGAAGGCGTGGTCGACGGCTGCGGCGAGCAGGTCGGCGCGCCCCGGCGGCACGAGGAGGCCGGTCTCGCCGGGGATGACGACGTCGGGCACGGCGTTGACCGCCGTCGCGACGACGGGGATGCCGCACTGCTGGGCCTCGACGACGACGCACGGCAGGCCCTCGTAGCGGCTGGCCATGGCGAACACGTCGAAGGCCGGCAGCAGGGCCGCGACGTCGGAGCGGTTGCCGAGCAGCCGGACCCGGCCGTCGAGCCCGAGCCGGTGCACGTCGCGCCGCGTCCGCTCGGCCAGCTCGCCGTCACCGGCCCAGACGAGCACCGCGGGCGTCCGCATCCGGCGCAGCGCCTGGAGCATGATCTCCGGTGCCTTCTGGAAGTCGAGGCGGCCGACGGTGCCGAGGACCGGGACGTCGTCCGGCAGCCCGAGCAGGGCGCGCGCCCGGGCGCGGGTCGCCGGGTCGAGGCGGACGCTGGGCTCGTCGACCGCGGGGCCGACGGTGTGCAGCTGGTCGGGCCGGGCGAGGCCGCGCCGGAGCGCCTCCACGGCGACGCCGGTGCCGACGGCGAGGTAGGCGTCGGTGACCCGCGAGAGGCGCCGCTCGATGCCGATGTACGCCGTGCGCACCGCCGGGTTCTGGAACTCGTGGAAGGGGAAGCCGTGCATCGTGTGGACGATGAGCGGGACCCCGTTGCGGTAGGCCGCCATCCGGCCGAGGGCACCGGCCTTGGCGCTGTGCGTGTGCACGACGTCGGGCCGACGGGCGTGGACGAGGTCGAGCATCCGGGCCCAGGCCGCGGCGTCCTCCCGCGGCCGGATCGGCGAGACGAGCTCGGGCACGACGACCACCTCGACGCCGCCCGCGCGGGCCCGGTCGAGCAGCGCGCCCTCGCGGGTGCCGGTGACGAGCACGCTGTCGTAGCGGGTCCGGTCGAGCGCCGTGGCACCGCGCACGGCGACGCCGCCTGCGCCCGCGACGCAACGGGTCACGATGTGCATGACGCGGGTCGTCATGACCGACCCACCTCCTCCGGACGGGCCAGTGCCCGGGCCCGCCCGACGAGGTCGCGCAGGGTCGTGCCGGGCGAGCGGGGCAGGTGCACGTCGAGGACGGGGACGCTCGTGGCCAGCGCGTCGGCGACGTCGGCCACCGGCGGGTGGGCCGGACCGCGCCCGGTCCCGAGGGCGAGCGTGGCCGCGTACGCCCAGTAGCGGCGCAGCTCACCCGCGGCGTACGTGCCGCCCGTCAGCTCGCGGGCGGCCGCGTCGGGGTCGGTGCGCGTGAGCGTCACCTCGTCGCGCTCCCCCCGGCTCAGGACGAGCACGGCGTCGGGCCGGACAGACTCGACGCGGCGCGCCCAGCCGGACTCGCGGCGCCCATGAGGCATCCGCCGGCCCGTCCCGCCCTCGGCGCGGGTGGGCTCGAGAAGACCGTGCACGACGCGGCCGTCGCTGACGCACAGGTTGTCGCTCACCGGCGCCTCGGTGGGTCCGTCGAGCGTCGCGACGAGCGTCGACTTGCCGACGCCGCCCGGCCCCGCGAGGACGACGGCGTACCCGTCGACGGAGGCGGCCGACACGTGCATCGGCACGTGGCCCCTCGTACCGGCCCACCACAGGGCCGGGTACTGCACGAGGACGGCTCGCTGCAGGAGGACCTGGCGGTCGGGCGCCGCCATCCCGAGGGCGCGGTGCCGCCAGCCACGGTGCGGCCGGACGAGCACCTCGAGCCGTACGGCGGACGGCCGGACGGCCACGTCGAGGCCGCTCGAGCACGCGTCGGAGAGGACGACCTCGCGCCCGTCGCTCCACGCGCCGCGGGTCACGAGCCGGTGGCCGCTGCCCGGCCCGACGTCGGCGTCACGGGTCACCATGACGTGGACGTCCGGGGTCACCGGCGGCTCTTCCAGCTCCTGTCCCGCGCACGACTCGCGCACGAGCTCGGTCCACGGCTCGTCGCCGTCGACCTGCACGGCGAGCCCCGCCGTGCGCAGCCAGACGCTCATCCGTGCAGCACCTCCTGCGACGCGCGGTCGCCGGTGCCGTTCGAGGTCGCGGGCCCGGCCGTCGTGTCACCGCGCGATGCCGGCCTGGTCACGCCCCGTGAGTCGTCGGCCCGGTCCGCCGCGGCCGTCGGCTCCCGGTCCCACGGGGACTCCCAGACGGACGTCGGCTCGTCCACGTCGCCCTCCCCGCGAGACGCCGGGTCGAGGGACGCCGTCGGCCTGGTCGCGGCCGTCGGCGACTCGGCCTGGACGACCTCGTGGGCGCCGCCGGTGGGGCGCGGGAGCCAGTGGTGCCGGTGGCCGTGCGGATAGCTGACCAGGCCGACGACAGGCCACCCGAGCGCCTCGACCATGGCCCGTGTCCGGTCCAGCGCCCCGGAGGACACCTGGTCGGGCGAGAGCACGACGAGGACCGGACGCTCGCCCGGGTCGGTCCACTCGCGGCCGAGGACCGACACCGGGAGCCGGTGGTCCGTGCGGCCGTCGGTCGGGCCGAGGAGCGGCGCGAGGGACCGCGCCCACTCCTCCTCCCGGGCGTCGACGAGGACGAGGAGCAGCTGCGTCGCGTCGTAGCGCCGGGCCAGCAGCGCGAGCCGGTCGGCGACCGGGCCGGCGGCCCCGAGCGTGCCGGGCGACAGGTCGCGGTGCGGCAGGTACCCGATGTGCGGGACGCCGAGCGTGCGTGCCACGGCGCGCGGGGTGGGCAGCCGCGGCCGGAACGCCTCGAGCACCGCGGCGAGGCCGACGCCGAAGAGCGCACCGAGCAGGGCGATGAGGATGGCCCGCTGGTAGATGTGCGCGGGCAGCGGGATCGTCGGCTCCCGGACCGGGTCGAGCAGTACGGCCCGGGACGTCGACACCGTCGCGAGGTCGAGGTCCGACAGCTGCCGCTCGAGCTCGGCCTGGCTCGTCGTCAGGGCACTCAGCTGCGCCTGGATCGCGAGGACGTCGCCTGGGGCGGCCCTGGCGAGGCGCTTGACGAGCTGGTCGCGCTGGCGGCCGAGGACGTCGAGCTGGTGCTGCACCTCGCTGCGTCGCTTGACGACGGCCGGCTGGTCGCCGACGTTCGTGAACTCGATGACGTCCTGCGTCAGCGACGTCGCGATGACGGCCGCGCGGTGCGGCGAGGTGTCGGTGACCGCGATCTCCATGACCGGCGACACGCCGACGCGCCGGACGTCGATGTTGTTGGCGGCGAACGCCGCGACGTCGGTCTGCAGGCCCCCCTTGTCGAGCGCCACGCGCACGACGCCCGGGCTCGTCGCGATGCCGAGGACGCGCTGGCTCGTGGCGTCGGCCTGCACGTTCGACGCGGCGAGGTCGCTGCCCATCTGGATCCGGGCCACGGCCTCGTACTCGTTGGGCTGGCTGCGGCCGATGTACCAGGCCGCCCCGAACGGAACGAGCACGCACAACAGGATGACCAGCCAGTGGCCGCGGATGACCCGGCCGAATGCCTCGTCGATCGTCATGATCCCCCCCGGATCCGGTGGTTTGCCGGGCAGTGCTGCTGCGCGGCTCCGTTCGACCGTAGGACGGCCCGCGAGCCCCCACATCGCTCCCGCAGCGGACCCCCGGCTACGTCAAACGGCCGACCCCCGGGGTCTCGGACGGCCGGCGGCCGGCGCCGAGCAGCAGACCGGCGGGGGCCGAAAGGGGGGGGGGTTGTGCAGCCACCAGGACATGCGGGGAGACAT
>NZ_JBPGXG010000037.1:0-32176 GCF_056755255.1 Monashia sp. HAY1-5C
TCCGTCGTCGGCAGCGTCAGATGTGTATAAGAGACAGGGGTTCAGGGGGCGGTGGCGGGCGTGGTGGCCGCTCGGAGGGCCTCGAGGACGCGGCGGTCGATGCCGTCGGGGCTCAGCCGCGCCTCGTAGTTGGCGTTGCCGGCCCAGTCGGCCAGCGCGGTGGGAAGGTCGGGCGCGCCGCCGTCGCCGACGGGGTGACCGAGGCGGGCGAGCCGGTCGGCGACCTCCTCCCCGAGGATCCCGGTGAGCGGCTGCACGTCCTCCGGCTTGCCGAAGTACAGCTCCCACTCGTCGAGCAGCCGCCCGAGCTCGGCGACCGGGTCGGGGTGGTCGTCGACGCGCAGGTCGGCGAGGACGCCGCACGCGTCGTAGCCCGCCCCCGGCTCGACGGCGTAGACGGCCGCGCTCTGCCGGCCGCGCGAGTCACCACCGGCGGCGTCGCCGGCCGCGAGGGCGGCGAGCAGGCGTCGGGACAGCCCCTGGCCCGCGGAGCCGTGCCACGCCTCCTCCATGGCCGCCACGACCTCGGGCCCGGTGAGGATGTTGCCTTGGATGGCGTAGGCGGTGTCGCCGTCCTCGCGCGCGACGCCCCCGGCCCACGGGTTGCACTCCGAGCCGGTGAAGGTGGCCGCGCTCGTGGCCCCGACGACGCCCACCTGGCGCGTCTCGCGGTCGGTGTCGAGGGCGGTGGCCGCGTCGAGCGCCGACGCCGCGTCCTGTCCTGCGCCGAGGAGTGAGAGCAGCTCGTCGACGTAGGCCACGCGCGCATAGGACTGGGTGGCGACGGCCCCGGTGCCGAGGCGTGCACCGGGCACGACGGCACCGACCGCGAGGAACCTGCTGGCGACGGCGACGCCGTAGGCCTCACCCTGCCGGGCGACGATCGAGAACGTCACGGCCCGCCGCCTCAGGAGTAGACGTGCGGCGCCAGGGTGCCGACGCAGCGCAGGTTGCGGTACTTCTCGGCGTAGTCGAGGCCGTAGCCGACGACGAACTCGTTGGGGATGTCGAAGCCGACGTACCGAACCGGGATGTCGACCTTGACGACGTCCGGCTTGCGCAGCAGCGTGCAGATCTCGACCGAGGCGGGTCGGCGCGACTCGAGGTTCGACTTGATCCACGACAGCGTCAGGCCCGAGTCGATGATGTCCTCGACGATGAGCACGTGCCGCCCGGTGATGTCGGTGTCGAGGTCCTTCAGGATGCGCACGACGCCCGAGGACTTGGTGCCCGAGCCGTACGACGACACGGCCATCCAGTCCATCGGCGCCGTGCCGGGCAGGGCGCGCATGAGGTCGGCCATGACGACGACCGCGCCCTTGAGGACGCCGACGAGCAGGAAGTCCTTGCCCTCGTAGTCCTTCCAGATCTCCTCTGCGAGCTCGGCGAGACGGGCCTGGATCTGCTCCTCGGTGAAGAGGACCTTGGCCAGGTCGTCGCCCATGTGCTCGTGGTCCACGGGGGCTCCTTCGCGTTGTGCGGTGGGACGCGCACGGACGTGCGGACCCATTCAAGCGCAGCGGGCCGCGCGCGTCAGCGCCCGCCCCGGGCGCCGACGTGCGAGGCCCGGCGACCACAGTCCTCGCGGCCCGGCCCGCAGGGCAGCCCGTCGGGCTCAGCCTGCCGCGGCTCGGCCCGCCGGGTCGAGGACGGTGAAGCGGATGGCCCCCCGCTCGCGCGCCACGGCGATGCCCCCGGGCACGTGCAGCGGGCCCTGACCGTGCCACGAGGTGAGCAGCGCGTCGAGCGACTCGACGTGCGCGGCGGTGACGTCGGCGAGCGGTGCCCCGGCCTCGGCGGCGAGCAGCCGCCACACGCGCGTGCGCAGGGCCCGCGGCAGCGCGGCGAGCGCCTCGAGGTCGACGCCGCCGCCCGGGACCTCCGGCAGCCCGGCCCGCGCCTGGCGGGCCAGCGTCTCGAGGTAGTCGGCGTCCTCGCGCAGCAGGTCCGCGCTGCGGGCCAGGGCCGCGCCGAAACCCGGTCCGAGGTCGGCCTCGAGGGTGGCGAGCAGGCGCCGGGCCCGGACCCGCCGGAAGCTGTCGTCGGCGTTCTGGGGGTCCTCCCACGGCTCGATGCCATAGGCCGCGCAGGCGGCGAGCGTCGTGGCCCGCGGCAGCGCCAGCAGGGGCCGCACGAAGCGTCCGCGTCGAGCCGGCATCCCGCTCAACGAGCGCGCGCCCGACCCGCGGGACAGACCCAGGAGCACCTGCTCGGCCTGGTCGTCGCGGGTGTGGCCGATGAGCACGACCTCGGCGCCGAGCCGGCTCGCGACCTGCTCGAACGCGGCGTACCGGGCGGTGCGGGCGTCGGCCTCGAGTCCTGACCCGGAGGGCTGGACATCGACCCGGACGACCTCGACCGGGTCCAGGCCCATGCCACGGCACACGTCCGCCGCGTGGTCGGCGACCCGGTCGGAGCCCTCCTGGAGCCCGTGGTCGACGACGACGGCGCCGGCGCGCATCCCGACCCGCGGCGCCTCGAAGGCGAGGGCGCCGGCGAGGGCGACGGAGTCCGGACCACCCGAACAGGCGACGAGGACGAGGGCCCCCGGCGGCAGGTCGAGCAGGTGCTCGCGGACCGCGAGGCGCGTGACGGCGACGGCGGGATCGGGACCGGGCATCTCGGCGGGAGCCTCCATGCCTCAGCCGTGGACCCGGCGCACCCAGGCGCCCGGCTCGACGATCTCGGCCGCCCGGGGCAACGCCTCGGGCGAGGACCACACGGCGTTGAAACCTTCGCGGCCCACCTGGTCGCTGACCGCCCGCACGAAGACGGCACCGTCGCGGTACTGGCGCATCTTGGCCTCGAGGCCGAGCAGGCGCCGCAGGATCCGGTCGATGCCGACCGACGCCGACCGGCGCTGGTCGAACTTGCGGCGGATCTCGGCGACGCTCGGGATGACCTTCGGCCCGACGTCGTCCATGACGACGTCGGCGTGGCCCTCGAGCAGCGACATGACGGCGGTCAGCTCGGCGATGCGGGCCCGCTGCTCGGGCGTCGCGAGGATCTGGGCGATGCCCTCTCCGGAGGTGAACACCTCCGGCAGGTTGCGGGCCAGCTGCTCGAGCCGCCGGTTGAGGTCCTCGGGGGTCGGGGCGAGGTCGACGGCGAGGGCCTGCGACTCGCGCACCAGGTGGTCGCGCAGCCACGGCACCGCGGTGAACTGCACCCGGTGCGTCTCCTCGTGCATCGCGACCCAGCGGCGGAAGTCGGTGGGGTCGACGTCGAGGCGGCGCTCGGTGGCGACGATGTTGGGAGCGACGAGGAGCAGCCGTGGAGTGCCGCCCGGCGCGAGGTCGTACTGACCGAGCACCTTGGTGGCGAGGAATGCGAGCAGGCCGCCCATCTCGGCGCCGGTGACCTTGCCGCCGATCGCGGTGGCTGCGGCGCTCGGGACCTTCTTGCGGGCCACGAGCTTGTCGACGACCGGGTCGAGCATGGCGCGGAAGGAGTCGACGTTGGCCTCGATCCAGCCGATGCGGTCGACGACGAGGGGCGCGGGCGCCTCGTGCGGAGCGACGAGACCGCTCGTCGTGGCCACCGGCTCGACGGCTGCCGTGGCAGCGGCCCGGAGGTCGGCGACCACGGCCGCGGCCTCCGCGGAGGTCACCTGGGGCCCGGCGGCGACGACGGTGCGCCCGGCGCGCTTGGCGAACTCGTAGTCGACGTACTGCGCGCTGACCCCGTTCGGGCCGCTCCGGCCCCTGGGGCCACCGTGAGGGCCGTTCGTCCCCCCGTCGGTGACGGTCGTGTCGGTCATCGCGGCCCTTTCGGTTCGTGACGGCTCTCGTGACGGTCTGGGTCACCGGCCCGGTCGGGGCCGCGCGAGTCCGGCCGTCGGTCCTCGACTCGCGCCCGCAGGAGTCACCGGTCCGTCAGCGACAGCCGCACCCGGCGACGGTCGCCACCAGACGGTCCAACGCCGCTCGCGCGTCGTTGGTTCCCGCTCCGGCGACCATACCCACGAACACGAGGAGTCGGCCGTCGTCGTCGACGACCGAACCGGCGAGCGCGTTGGCACCCGTCAGCGTGCCGGTCTTGGCCCGCGCGCGGCCCGCGGCCTCGTGGTCGGCGCCGGTGAAGCGTCCCTCCAGCGTGCCGGTGAGACCCCCGATGGGCATCCCGTCGAGGGCCCGGCGCAGCACCGGGTGGCGACCGTCGTACCCGAGGACGAGCACGTCGGCGAGCAGGTCGGCGCGCACCCGGTTCTCGCGGCTGAGCCCCGACGCGTCCGCCAGGGTCACCCCCGTCGTGTCGAGGCCGAGCGCGCCGACCTGCGACACGACCCAGGCGCCGACCTCGGGGAACGACGTGCCGGCGCCGGTCCGGAAGGCGGCCTGGCGGGCGAGGATCTCGGTGAGCGCGTTGTCGCTGTCGGTGAGGGCCAGGGCCAGCTGGTCGCGCACCGGAGCGGACTCGATCCGGCCCAGGACGGTACCGGGCGCGTAGCCGCCGGAGGCCGCCGAGCCCGTCGCGTCCGTGGGGCGGGTCGCGTCCGCCCCGCCCGTCGCGTCGGCGGTGCCGGTCGCGCCGCCCGTGGACCCCGCCGACCCGGTCGTGCCGTCGAGCGACGGCGACGGCGCGGGCGCCGGGACGATCGCGGTGTTGTCGGTGCGGCCCCGCCGGACGAGCGCCTCGGGACGCTTCTCGACGGTGACCGCGATGCCGTCGGCCCCGAGGAGGTCGGCGAGCCGGTCGCGCACCGAGGCGACCGGGTCGGCGAGCGCCGGGTGCCCGGGCCGGGCCCGCTGGGTGCTGAGGCCGAGCATCGACACCGGGCCGGTGAGGGCGAGGCGCCGGAAGTCGCCGCCCCACGTCGTCGCGAGGAGCGGGCCGTCGGCGTAGGACTCGTCGACGGACAGGCGCACCGACGTGACGCCGCGCGCCTCCAGGGCCCGGGCCACCTCGTCGGCGAGGTCGCGCAGGCCGGCGCGCCCGGCGACGGCGTCCGGGTCGCCCTTGCCGGGGTTGATGAGCGAGTCGCCGCCCGCGACGAGCACGATCTCGTCGGCGGCGGCGCCGGCGCGCACGACGGTCGACAGCGTCTCGTCGGCGTGGAAGACCTGCCCGATGGCGGCGGCGGACAGCAGCTTGGTCGTGGAGGCGGGGATGCGCAGGGCGGCGCCGTCCTGGTCGAGGAGCACCCGTCCGCTCTGTCCGTCGCGCACGACGAGCGCCGCGTCGCGCAGCGCCGGAAGCGCGCGAACCTGCGCAAGGGCCGCCTCGACACCCGCTGCCGACGGTGCGGCGGTCTCGCCGGCGAGGGAGGGCAACGGGGGCGGGACCGACGTCGACAGCGTGGGCTGGGGGACGACGGGCAGGGTTCGGGTACCGGGAGTCTCGGTCGGCGGCGGGGGCGGCACGGGCGCGGTCGTGAGGATGCCGGGTGCGGCGCCGGCGACGTCGAGCACCGCGTAGCCGAGGACGATCGCGACGGCCGAGCAGATCGCGGCCATCGTGTAGGTCATCCCGCGGATCACGCCCACCCCCTTCTCGTGCCTCGTCCCGAGTGCCCGTCTCGCGCGGGTCACCGGTTTCGCGCGCGGGCCGCTGTTGCTGCCAGACTGTCGCGGAAGATTCTGTCAGCCGCCGGCTCCCACGCCGGCACCGCGGCTCCCGCGCCAGCCGGTGCGGTCCGGCCGCCCACCACCGTGTGAAGGGGAAGACGTGGAGTTCGACGTCACCATCGAGATCCCGCGCGGACAGCGCAACAAGTACGAGATCGACCACGAGACGGGCCGCGTCCGCCTCGACCGCTACCTCTTCACGCCCATGGCCTACCCGGCCGACTACGGCTACATCGAGGACTCGCTCGGCGAGGACGGCGACCCGCTCGACGCCCTCGTGCTGCTGCCCGAGCCGCTGTTCCCCGGCGTCGTCGTCGAGGCCCGCCCGATCGGCATCTTCCACATGACCGACGAGGCCGGCGGCGACGACAAGGTGCTCTGCGTGCCGGTCGACCCCCGCAACGCCCACCTCCAGGACATCGAGGACGTCAACGAGTTCACGCTCAAGGAGATCCAGCACTTCTTCGAGCGCTACAAGGACCTCGAGCCGGGCAAGCACGTCGAGGCCTCGGACTGGGGCAACCGCGCGGACGCCGAGAAGATCATCACGGAGGCCCTGGAGCGCGCCAAGGAGCAGGGCGTCTCGACGGCCCGCTGGGCCATGCCGCAGGGCCACTGAGCCGCAGGCTCGACGCCACTGAGCCGCAGGCTCGACCCGCGGCCACCGCGCGACCCCCGGTCACCTCGCTGGAGGGACCGGGGGTCGGCCATGTCGGGCGCCTCGGGCCGCCGAGGCCGGGCGTCCGTCAGGCGGTCTCGGCGCGGTCGGCTACCGCGACGGCCACCGTCTCGCGCGACGGCTCCGGCGCCCGACGCGTCCGCAGCAGGACAGCGGCGACGAGCAGCGCGACGAGCGTGAAGGCCGCCGAGGTGAAGAACGCGGGCTCGACCCCGGGGACGAAGCGTCCGGGGACGGCCTGCGAGGCGTAGACGCTGACGATGGCCGCGAGGCCGACGGCCCCGCCGAGCTGCTGCGCGGTCTGCAGCAGACCCGAGACGGTGCCGGCCTGGGCGCGGTCGACACCGCCGAGGACGACGACGGTCACCGGCATGAAGACCAGGGCCGCCGAGACGCCGTTGAGCACGAGGGCGCCGAGCAGGTGCGCGGCGTACGTGCTCGACTCCGAGATCCCGCTCAGCCACACGAAGCTGGCCGTCAGGCCGATGGTGCCGACGAGCATGAGCGGCCTCGGACCGACCCTGGCCACGAGCCGGGCGCTGACCCGCGACGTCGCGAAGATCGCGAGGCTCAGGGGCAGGAACGCCGCACCCGTCGCCACCGGGCTGAAGCCGAGGACGAGCTGCAGGTACTGCGTCACGAGGAAGAACGTCGAGAACTGCGCGCCCACGACGAGAGCCATGAGCACGAGCGCCCCGGCCCGCGAGCGCGAACGGACGAGCCCGAGCGGGAGCAGCGGGTTCGCGACGCGTCGCTCGGTCCGGACGAAGAGGGCGAGCAGCGCGAGCCCGAGGGCGAAGGAGCCGAGCGTCAGCGGCGAGGACCAGCCGTGGTCCGGGGCGCTGATGAACCCGTTGACGACGGCCACCGAGCCGAGCGTGGCGGTGACGGCACCGACGACGTCGAAGCGGCCCCGGACCCGCGGGGTCTCGGTGACGAACCGGCGGGCCAGGACGAGGACGACGGCGCCGATCGGCACGTTGACGAACAGGGTCCAGTGCCAGCTGACGAAGTCGGTGAGGACGCCGCCGAGCAGCAGGCCGATCGACGCCCCCGCCGACGACACGGCGGTGAACAGGGCCAGGCCGCGGTTGCGGGCGGCCTCGTCCGGGGCGCTCGTCGTGACGAGGGCGAGGACGCCGGGGGCGGCGAAGGCGGCGCCGACGCCCTGCAGCGTCCGCGCGGCGATGAGCCAGCCCGGCGTCGTGGCCAGGCCCCCGAGGAGGCTCGCCACGGTGAAGACCGCCAGGCCGATCTCGAAGGTGCGCAGGCGCCCGAGGACGTCGCCGAGGCGTCCACCGAGCAGGAGCAGGCCGCCGAAGGCGAGCGTGTACGCGTTGAGCACCCACGACAGGCCCGCCGGCGTGAAGCCCAGGTCGGTCGCGATGTGCGGAAGCGCCACGTTGACGACGGTGGCGTCGAGCACGAGCATCAGCTGCGCGACGAGCACGATGCCGATGCCGATGGAGGCACGCCGGGCCGCCGTGCCCGCTGCTGGGGCGGCGGGTGTCGTGGGTGCCGTGGTCGGGGGTGTGGTGTTGGTGACGGTCGACATCAGGACCTCAGGCTTCGTCGGGGTGGGAGGACGGGTAGAAGGACGGGTGGCGCTCGATGCTGAGCGGGTCGCGGCGCAGCGGCGTGAAGGCCGTGGCGCGGGTACGGACGCTGCCCTCCCTGCCCTCGCTGCGCGTCACGAGCGGGGCTCGGTGCGTCGTCGCGAGGTGGGACTGGTGCAGGCGCAGGGCCTGGCGGGTGGGTCGGATCGTGGTCGTCATGCGGCCGGACTCCTCTGGGACGTCAGTCGGCGCTACTATTAGCGGAGAACCACTCCGGTTCTGCTCGACCCACAATACGGAGACAGTCTCCGTTTTCGCAAGGGGGTTTTCCCGTGACGCCTGCCGACACCGGTCAGGCGACGCTCGCTCCGTCGCCGGGCTCCATTGGGGCCCAGCCCGATCCGGACACGACGACCACGCCCGAGACCCGCGCGAAACCCGTCCGCCCGAAGCGCGCCGACGCCCGTCGCAACTACGACAAGATCCTCGCGACGGCCCGCATCGTCTTCACCGAGCGCGGGACCGACTGCTCCCTCGACGAGATCGCCAAGCGTGCCGGCGTCGGTCCGGGCACGCTCTACCGCCATTTCCCCAACCGGGACGCGCTCGTCGACGCCCTCATGCAGGACTGGACCGACCGCGTCGCCGCGGATGCGGACCGCGCGATCGCCACGGGTGCCCCTGCCCACGAGATGCTGCTCGGCTGGTTCGAGCACTTCATCGACCACATCACGCTGCATCGAGGCGCCGCGAGCAAGATCTGTGCCGCCATGGACGACCCCCGGTCGCCGATGTACCGCAAGTGCCGCGTCATGGGCGAGGCCAACGGACGCGTCGTCGACTTCCTGCGCGAGCGCGGCGAGCTGCGCGACGGCGTCGACGCCGCGAACGTCATGCGGCTCGTGAGCGGGGTCGCGAGCGTCGCCGACACGAGCCACGCCGACCTCGACGTCCGCCCGATGCTCGAGGTCATCGTCGACGGGATCGTTCGCGACTGACCGGTGGCTCCAGGGTCATGGGCCTCGACCTGCGCAACCTCCGAGCCCCGCTCGTCACGTCGGCCACCTTCCGCCTGCCCGGGCCGCTGTCCGTGCAGGTCGCCGGCGTGGACCAGATGAGCGGCGGACGCGTCGAGCTCGGCCTGGGCGCCGGGTGGTTCGAGGCCGAGCACACCGCCTAGGGCATCCCCTTCCCGCCCGTCGGCGAGCGCTTCGACCGGCTCGAGGAGCAGCTCGCGGTCATCTCCACCTGCAGGTCCTCGACCTCGCGGACCTCGCCACCTGTCCGAGGTCGCAGCCACGGTCGTCTCACAGCTGCCCTGAGGGCACCCGACCCATCGTCGGCCGGTGTCACCAACCCGGCTTGATTTGCATAGGTTATCTATGTAACTTGGTCCGGGTGACCGAACCGACCTCGCTGGGCAACGACCTGCTGCGCTCGGCCGCTCGGCTCTCGCGCTGGGCCAGCCGGCACGCGTCGTTCGACGTGCCCTTCGCGCAGGCCCGCCTGCTCGCGCTCCTCGACGAGCTCGGACCCTCGCGGGTCAGCGCCCTCGCCGCCGCCGACCACAGCAGCCAGCCGACGATCACGAGCCAGCTGCAGCGCCTCGAGGCGTCGGGGTGGGTGCACCGCACCCCCGACCCCGGCGACGCCCGAGCCACGGTCGTCTCCCTCAGCGAGGAGGGCCGTGGGGCCCTCGAGAGCGTGCGCCGCGCCAGGCTGGCCGTCCTGTCCCCTGCCCTCGACCAGCTCGACGGCCCCGCCCTGGACCGCGTCCGCGTCGCCATCGACGTCATGGACGAGCTGCTGGCCGCCGCTGCGGCCGCCACCGACACCCACCCCACCCGAGAGGACGGATGACCACCGCCATGTGGCGCCAACCCAAGACCGTCTGGTCGATCGCCTTCGCCTGCGTGATCTCCTTCATGGGCATCGGCCTCGTCGACCCCATCCTCAAGCCCATCGCCGACGAGCTCGGCGCCGGGCCCTCGCAGGTCTCGCTCCTGTTCACCAGCTACCTCGCCGTCATGGGCGTCGCCATGCTCGGCACCGGCTGGGTCAGCAGCCGGGTAGGCGCCAAGCGGACGCTGCTGCTCGGCCTCGCGCTCATCATCGTCGGCTCGGCCCTCGCCGGCAGCCAGGACACCGTCGGTGGCATCGTCGCCTTCCGCGCGCTGTGGGGGTTCGGCAACGCGTTGTTCATCGCCACCGCGCTCGCGACGATCGTCAACGCGGCATCGGGTTCGGTCAAGCAGGCGATCATCCTCTACGAGGCCGCCCTCGGCGTCGGCATCGCCACGGGCCCGCTGCTCGGCGGCTGGCTCGGGGGCATCTCGTGGCGTTGGCCGTTCTACGGCGTCGCGATCCTCATGGCGGTGGCCTTCCTCGCCACCGTCACGACGCTGCCGGCGACACCAGCAGCGGGACGCCCCACGTCGATCACCGCGCCGCTGCGGGCCCTCGGCCACCGCGGCCTGCTGACCGTCGGTCTCACCGCGCTCCTCTACAACTTCGGCTTCTTCACGCTGCTCGCCTTCACGCCGTTCCCGCTCGCGATGGGCGCCCACGAGATCGGCTTCATCTTCTTCGGCTGGGGCCTGCTGCTCGCCATCACGTCGGTCTTCGTCGCGCCGATGATCCAGCGACGCTTCGGCACCATGACGGGAATCGTCGGCGCGCTACTCGGCTTCGCCGTGATCCTCGCCGTCATGGCGGTGGCGACGAGCAACCGGACCGTCCTGGTCGTCGGTGTCGTCCTCGCCGGCGCCTTCCTCGGCGTGAACAACACGCTCATCACGGAGACCGTCATGAAGGTGGCCCCGGTCGAGCGCGGCGTCGCCTCGGCGGCCTACAGCTTCGTGCGTTTCAGCGGCGGCGCCGTCGCCCCGTGGCTGGCCGGCACCCTCGGCGAGCGGTCGATCCACCTGCCGTTCTGGGTCGGCTCGGTGGCCGTGGTCCTCGCCGTCCTCGTGCTGTCGACGGCCCGCCGGATCATCGGCACCCTCGACGAGGCGCCCGGCCACGGCGCCGAGCCGGTGACGTCCCAGACCGAGGCACAGGCCCTCACCATCGGTGACGCCTGAGCGACCCGTGACGGCCGGGGCCGCTACCGGGCCGCCGCGAGACTGGCGGCGCCGGACTCGAGGAGACTCGTCTCCCTGGTGCCGAACCGGACGCCGCGGCGCTCCTTGCCGAGTGCCGTGAGCACGATGACCGCGACGAACACCGGCACGATCGTCACGGCGAGGGCGAACGGGTACCCGTGCGAGGTCGCGAGCGCCTCCTGGATCGGCAGGTTGAAGGCCGCGAGGCAGTTGCCGAGCTGGTAGGTGACGCCCGGGTAGAACCCGCGGATCTCGTCCGGCGACAGCTCGGTCAGGTGCGCCGGGATGACGCCCCAGGCGCCCTGGACCATCACCTGCATGAGGAACGAGCCGAGCGCGAGCATGCCGGCCGTGTGCGAGTACGCGAAGAGCGGGACGATCGGCAGGCCGAGCACGGCGCACACGATGATGACGACCTTGCGCCCGTACCGCTCGGACAGCGTCCCGGCGACGACGCCACCCGCGATGGCGCCGACGTTGTAGATGACGGCGATCCACGACGCGGTGCTCTTCGCGAGCGCCGCGCCGCCCTCGTCGGTCGCCTTGAGGAAGGTCGGGTAGACGTCCTGCGTGCCGTGGCTCATCCAGTTGAACGCCGTCATGAGCAGCACGAGGAAGACGAACCGACGCCAGATGGCCCGGTTCGCGAGCAGCTGGCGCACCGACGTGCTCGTCTGCCGGATGCGCTCGTCGGCACCGCGCCACACCTCCGACTCCACGACGCGCGAGCGGATGATGAAGGTGATCGCGGCCGGGATGATGGACAGCGCGAACATCCAGCGCCACGACAGGCCGAGCCACGTGTTGACGACGAGGAAGGCGAGCGAGGCGAGCAGGTACCCCATCGAGTAGCCGCCCTGGAGGATGCCCGAGAAGAACCCCCGGCGGTCGGTCGGCAGCTTCTCCATGGCGAGCGCCGCACCCAGTCCCCACTCACCGCCCATGCCGATGCCGTACAGCATCCGCAGCACCATGAGGACGCCGAAGTTCGGCGCGAAGGCGCACACGAACCCCACGACGCTGTAGAAGGCGACGCACGTCATGAGCGGGACGCGGCGGCCGCGTCGGTCGGCCCAGAAGCCGAAGACGAACGCGCCGACGGGACGCATGACGAGGGTCATCGTGGTGATGAAGGCCATCTCGGGCAGGGACTTGTGGAAGTCCTTCGCGATGTCGGCGTAGATGAGGACGACGAGGAAGTAGTCGAACGCGTCCATCGCCCACCCGAGGTAGGCGGCGACGAACGAGTTGCGCTGGTCCGACGTGAGTCGCGTGCGGGTCGGTGCGTGGGCAGCCATCTGGTCCTCCCTGTGGTCGAGGGACGGCGGGGTCTCCGTCGTGCCGTCTTCGACCACATACCTGGCGTCTGGGAAAACCCTGAGCGTCGTCGTACGGCGCCTCCGCGGCCCTCAGCGCAGCAGGTCGGCCAGCCCGGTGGCGCCCCGGCGTCGGGGTCCGCCGCGCACGTCGTAGGAGTCGAGGAGCAGCTCGGCCAGCTCGGCCCGGTCGAGGCGGTCGAGCCGGGCCCACATCGTGACGCGGAACCGGAACGTGTCGACGCGCACGAAGGTGTCGCGTCGGGCCGCCAGGGCAGGCTCGGTGTCCATCTCGCCGGTCCACACCTGGACCAGCTCGCGACCCGCGTCGTCCCGACGCAGCCGGGCGAACGGGTGGCGGCCGGCGTACCAGGCGGGTTCGCCCTCGCGGGTCCGGATGGGCTCGGCGCCGGGCAGCCGTCCGGCCAGCTCGTCCACGTCGGACCACGTCGCCATCACAGCCTCCTTCCGGCGGCAGGTCAGTGGAAGGTGACCGACCGACCGGCGCGCATCGCGGCGTACGCCTCGGGGTCGGACTCGAGCGCCGCGCGGCGGGCCCGGTGCCGGTAGCGCAGCACCTGGACGACACCGAGCGCCCACACGGGGTACTGGACCGCCATGGCGGCGCGGAAGGCGTCGAGGTCCCAGGTCGAGGGGCCGGCCGGTGCCACGCGGTCGAGGACGACGCCGACGAGTGCGACTGCGGTCAGGGTGGCGACGAAACCGCCGGTGTTGACGATGCCGGACGCGCTGCCGAGGCGGGTCGGCGGGTTGAAGGTGCGCGCGAGGTCGAAACCGATCATCGAACCCGGCCCGCCGACGGCGATGACCACGACGAGGAGCACGAGGAGCCAGAGCGGCGCGGGACCGGGCCAGAGCAGGACGGCGGTCCAGGCGGCCACGGCGCCGCCGACGATCCACAGGACGAGGGTGCTGCGCGAGAACGGGTACCGCATGGTCAGCGAGCCGACGAGTGGGCTGGTGGTCATGGTCGTGGCGACCATGACCATGAGCAGCGTGCTGGCGGTCCCGGGCGAGAGCCCTTCTCCGGCAACGAGGAACGGGAAGCCCCACAGCATCGTGAACATGTTCGCCGCGAACTGCGCGGTGAAGTGCGACCACAGGCCGAGGCGGGTGCCGGGGACGAGCCAGGCCTCGCGCAGCGCCCTGGCCAGGGCGCGCATCCGCAGGTCCTCGCGGTGGTGGTCGGCGTACGGCGAGTCGCGCACGAGCACGACGAGGGCGATGCCGGTCAGGACGCCGATGGACGCCGCGACGGTGTACGAGGGCGTCCACCCGAAGCGGTCGAGGGCGGCCGCGAGCGGCCCGGCGGCGGCGAGCGCACCCAGCTGGCCGAACAGGCCCGTCAGCTGGGTGACCATCGGCGTGCGCCGCGAGGAGAACCACACGGCGACGAGGCGCAGCACCGAGATGAAGACCATGGCGTCGCCCATGCCGAGCAGCACCCGGCACGCGAGCGCGGCCGGGAAGGAGTGGACGAAGGCGAAGCCGAGCTGGGCGCCCGTGAGCATCGTCAGCCCGACGGCGAGGAGCCGCTTCGAGCCGAACCGGTCGAGCAGCGCCCCGACCGGCAGCTGCATCGCCGCGTAGACGAGCACCTGCAGGATCGTGAAGGTCGACAGCTGCGAGCTGCTGACGCCGAACCGGTGCGCGGCCTCGAGGCCGGCCACACCGAGCGAGGTCCGGTGGAAGACGGCGAGGACGTAGACCGCGATGGCAGCCGCCCACACCGCCCAGGCGCGACGCCCGTCGAGCGGGAACCGGAGACCGGAGGGGGGCGTGCCGCTCATGCCGTCAGCTGGCTCCCGTCATCGGGATCGACGCCGCCGGCGCCTTGGGGACGCAGTCGACGATCGCCTTGGCGACCGTCTTGCTCATGTCCGGCTGGAAGACGCTCGGGATGATGTAGTTCGGGTTGAGCTGCTCGTCGGTGACGACCGAGGCGATGGCGTCTGCGGCCTTGATGAGCATCTCGGTGGTGACGTCGGTGGCGCGCGCGTCGAGCAGGCCCCGGAAGACGCCGGGGAAGGCGAGGACGTTGTTGATCTGGTTCGGGTAGTCGCTGCGGCCGGAGGCCACGACCGTGGCGCGCTGCGTCGCCTCGTGGATGTCGACCTCGGGGTCGGGGTTGGCGAGGGCGAACACGATGCGCTTGTCGGCCATCTCGTCGATCCACTCGGGGTGCAGGATGCGCGGCGCGCTCACGCCGATGAAGACGTCGGCGCCCTGCAGGCCGTCGCGGAGCGTGCCGGTGAGGCCGCGCGGGTTGGTCTTCTCGGCGAGCTCGCGCCACGCCGGCGTCAGCGACTCGTCGGCCTTGTTGAGCAGGCCCGGCCGGTCGCTCACGGTCACGTCGGTGGCCCCGGCGGCGAGGAGCAGCTGGACGATGGCCGAGCCGGCGGCGCCACCACCCGAGACGAGGATGCGGGCGTCGGGCAGCTTCTTGTCGATGATGCGAAGCGCGTTCTTGAGCGCCGCGAGCACGACGATGGCGGTGCCGTGCTGGTCGTCGTGGAAGACGGGGATCGCGAGCCGCTCGCGCAGCTTGGCCTCGATCTCGAAGCAGCGCGGCGCGGCGATGTCCTCGAGGTTGATGCCGCCGAAGCCGGGTGCGATGAGCTCGACGGTGCGCACGATCTCGTCGACGTCGGTCGTGTCGATGCAGATGGGCCACGCGTCGATGTCGGCGAAGCGCTTGAACAGCGCGGCCTTGCCCTCCATGACCGGCAGCGCGGCCATCGGGCCGATGTTGCCGAGGCCCAGCACCGCTGACCCGTCGGTGACGACGGCGACCGAGTTGCCCTTGATCGTCAGCTTGGGCACGTCCTCGGGGTGGTCGGCGAGCGCCTGGCTGACGCGGCCGACGCCGGGGGTGTAGGCCATCGCGAGGTCCTGGCGGTTGCGCAGGTTCACCTTGGACTCGACGGAGATCTTGCCCCCGAGGTGGAGCAGGAAGACGCGGTCGGAGACCTTGTGCACCCGCACACCCTCGAGCGTCTCGACGGCGGCGACGATCTCGGTCGAGTGCTCGGCGTTGCTCGCGGAGCACGTGAGGTCGATGACGAGCCGGTCCGGGTGCGAGTCGACGATGTCGAGGGCGGTGGTGATGCCGCCGCTCTCGGCCACCTTGACCGCCAGCGTGCCGATGACGGCCGGGTCGGTGCCGGTGTGGATTCGCATGGTGATCGAGTAGGAGGCGGTGGTGGCGCGGGCACGTTGGATCGACTCAGTCACCGGCCAATCGTCCCACGATCCGAGAAGCCGCTTCACCACCGTCCGAGGACCGGCCAGTAACGGGGGGCCCCGGGCGGCGTCCGGCCACCCTCGCCCGCGCCCGTACACTGGAGGCTGCTCAGGGACTCCGCGCGGCCTGATGGGCGGGTAGGTCGCGCACCCGCTGCGCGCTACCCGCGCGCCCACCACCGGAGTCGCCCTGTGTCCCCCATCGAGTCGTACCGACGCCTGTTCGGCCTCACCGGCGCCACGTACATCGTCGTCGCCTTCCTCGCCCGGCTGCCGCTGGCCATGGCCCAGCTCGGCACCCTCCTGCTCGTCGCCGGGGCCACCGGCAGCTACGGTGCGGGCGGCTTCTGCGCCGGAGCGCTCGCCGTCGCCAACGCCGTCGGTGCGCCGTTCTGGGGTGCCCGCGCCGACCGCCTCGGGCAGCGTCGGGTCGTCGCCACACAGTCGCTCGCCGGTGCGGCCGCGGTGGGTGCCGTCCTCGTCGTCGTCGAGACCGGGCTGCCCTGGGGCGTGGCCGCCTTCGTCAGCGGGGTCGCGGGCCTGCTTCTGCCGCAGGTCGGTCCGCTCGCACGGGTCCGCTGGCGGCCGATCACGGCGTCGGCCGGCGGGCACCAGCCGCGTCTGGTCGACGCCGCGTTCTCCTACGAGGGAGCCGCCGACGAGGCGTCGTTCGTCCTCGGTCCGGCCATCGTCGGTCTCGGTGTCTCGGTCGCGAGCCCGACGGCCGCCCTGGCCTTCGCCGCGGTCGCCCTGGCCGTGTTCGGCACGTGGTTCGCCCTGCACGAGACCGCGGTGGTCACCCACCGCACGACCGCCCGCGCCGACGCGGCGGGCGGCCGCCTGCTGACTCCGGCCCTCGTCGTCCTCGGTGTCGCACAGCTGCTCATCGGGTCGGTGTTCGGCTCGGTGCAGACCGGCACGTCGGTGCTGGCGACGGCTGCCGGGTCGCCCGGGCTCACCGGCTACCTCCACGCGCTGCTCGGCGTCGGCAGCGTCGTCGCCGGGCTGGCCGTGGCGATGCTCCCACCGCGCGTCGGCCTGCCCCGACGGCTGCGCTGGTTCGCCGGCGGCCTCCTCGCGCTGTCGGTGCCACTGCTCGCGGTCGGCTCGCTCGCCGGGCTCGCGCCGGTGCTCGTCGTCCTGGGGTTCACGGTCGCGCCGTACATGATCACGACCTTCACCCTCGCCGAGCGCGTCGCACCAGCCTCGCGCACAGGTGCCGCGATGACCGCGCTGGCTGCGGCCACGGGGCTCGGGTACGCCATCGGTGCGGCCGTGGCCGGCCGCCTCGCCGACTGGGGCGGCCACACCCCGGCCTACGCCGTCACCGTCGTCGCCGGCGGCCTCGCGGTGCTGCTCGCCTGGGGTGCCCACCGAGTCCTGACGCGTGCCCTGACGCGTGCCCTGACGCCGGCCTGAGCCCTGACCCGGCGAGGTCAGCCCCGGTCGATGCGCAGGCGCATCGCCGGCCACGCCGTCGGGGCGAAGCCCAGCTCGGTGTAGAGACCGGCGCCCTCCCCTGTCGCGAAGAGCTCGACGACGCAGGCCTCGGTGTCGTCCCGGAGCCACGCGAGCACGCCTTCCACGCACGCGCGGGCGAGTCCGCGGCGCCGCGCGTCGGGGTGCGTCGCGACGTTGTTGACCAGTCCCCACACACCGTTCGGGTTGACCGGCGACGGGGCCTCGAGGCGCAGCCCGCCCATGGCGCCGGCCCCGACCCGCCCGGTCGCGTCGACGGCCACGACGACGCAGCAGCGCGGCCCCTCGATCTCGGCCTCGAACCACTCGCGGGCCGCGGCACGCCACCCGGGGTCACCGACACCGGGCACGCCCATGGCCGAGAACATGAGGGCTCGCAGGTCGAGGACCGCCTCGATGTCGCCGCGACCGGCCCGACGCGTCGTCCAGCCGTCGGCCCGCCCGCTCACGAGGCCCCCGCCGCGAAGGCCGGGGCAAGGGGCACCGCGACCGCCCCGTGGGCGTCGGCGACGGCGTCCGCGAGCCGACGCGCGACATCGGCGAGCTCGGGCAGCGCCACCCCCTCGGCTGCGGTTCGCAGCAGGCGCAGGCTCCGGTCGGGCATCCGCGGCATCGGCTTGGCGGGGTTGGGCGTCCGGCGGCGGCCCTCGACGACCTCGGCGACGCACCACGACCCGGCGAGCCACGCCCACGCCTCCCGCGCGAGGGCGAGGTCGACGTCGAAGGCAGGCGTCGCGACGCCGGGCCAGGCCGTCGCCGCGACGCCGCGCCACCGGTCGAGCGCGGCATCCGCGGCGGACGCGTCGAGGGACCACGCGCACCAGCACGTCGGCCACGGGACGTGCAGGTAGGCGACGTCCCACGCGACGGGCCGCCAGATCGCGAACTCGAAGTCGAGCAGGCGCACGCCGGCGTCATCGAGGAGGTTGTTGTCGGGGCACATGTCGGCCGCCGACAGGCTGGCGGCGTCGACGCGAAAGCGTGACGGCACCTCGCGCAGCACCTCCCACGCGTCGTCGGGCACCTCGACGCCCAGCGCCCGCGCGAGCCCCGGCCACGCCCGGGCGGCCCCGGCGAGGTGGGCGGGGAGGTAGTCGACGACCACGGCGTCACCCGCCCGTGCTCGCACACCGTCGATGAAGGCGTCCCTCAGGCCGCGGCCGGCGACGTGGAGACAGGCGAGCCCCTCGGCCCAGTCGGCGAGCGAGGCTGCGGCCGCGTGGGCGTCGGACCCGAGCAGGTGCGAGGCCAGGTGCGGCGCGTCGCCGAGGTCAGACAGCACGACGACCCGCGGGTCACCACACTCGGCCAGCAGCCGCGGCGCCGGCGCCCCCGGCACGGTCGTCAACGCCGCGAGCGCGGCGGCCTCTCGGGCATAAGGTGCCTCCACCTGGTCGGTGAGGTAGCGCTTGACGACGACCCGACGACCGGACGCCTCACGGGCCCGGACCACGAGGGTGCGGCGGCTGCCCGGGAAGATGTCGCCGTCGGCCGCGAGAGCGGCCCCGAGCAGGCGACCGGCCACCTCGAGCGTCTCGGCGACGAGGTCGGGGGTCGGATCGGTCACCGGGACACCGTGCCGGGGTCGGCAGCGTCGGCGGCGTCGCGGACCCAGGCGGCGAGGCCGCGCTCGCCCGCACGCATCATCAAGGCGTGGTTGAGCCGCAGCACCGGGGCCGCCACCGGCGCGAGCCGATCGAGCCCGCGCGTGGTGACCGTCGCCTCCTGCGAGTACGAGGCGCGGGTGAGCGGTACGGGGCGCGGCGCCACCGCCGTGCGGTCAGGGCCGACAGGAGTCCCCGGCTCGAGGCGGAACTGGCTCCACCCCTCGAGGTCCCCGTCGATGCGCACGCGCAGCAGCCCGGCGTCGGCGTCCTCGACCTCGCGGGTCAGGACGAGGTCGAGCGTGTAGGGCAGGAGGCTGCGCACGTAGGCATGGCCGCTGTCGGCGTCGATGCGCGCCACGGCTCGGACCTGGGGCCACCAGCGCGGGTAGGCGTCGACGTCGGCGAGTGCCGCGAACGTCGTCGCGGCGTCGGCCGGCACGTGCCACGTGTGGTGGAAGCGGAACGGGCGCACGGGTCCAGCCTCGCACGCGATGGTGTGGCGTCGGGGACGCACCAGGCCCTGACCGGCTGCTGCGTCCCCGACGACATCCCGCCCCTCGGGGAGCGGCCCGTCGCCCGCCCCCTCGGCGGGCTGACGTGCCACCCTCTCCCCGGTCCCGTCGACCGGGGGTGGGGCTTCGGACGTTCCCTCCACGACCGTCCGAAGCCCCGGGCGACGGCGGCGCGTTCGGGGGCGCGCCGCCGTCTCCTGTGAGACGAGCGGGCTCGCCGTTCATGACACGTTTTCTGCGCGAGATCGACAACTTCTTCGGCATCCCGGTCCGAGACGAGCACCGCCGGCCGGCCAGGTCCGCGGTCCGGGCCGGTGGTATCGGTCATACGGCCCGGGGTTTGCCGATTTCCCCACGCGACGACACCACCGTTTGACACCATGGGCGCCAACGGAGGGTCGCGCCGGGAACCCCTGCCCGGCGACGGCCCTCCGCCCTGCGCACCTCCCAGGCGCGCTCGGGGCTCCCGCCGCCTCCCACGTGCGGGAGCCCCGTCAATCTGCCCGGCCGATGCCGCGTGGCCGTCGCGTGGAGTGACGAGTCCCCGCCGCGCTGCCCGGGCAGCGGGGACCCATCGGCTCGGGAGACCTGCAGCCGATGCGCGCAGGCCCCTTGCCCTCCGGCGTCCGTAGGGCGGTCGATGCCGAGGCCCGGCGGCGGGCGCTGGATGCTCAACACACCACCGCCGCGGACTCGACCGGTCGATAGAACCGCATCCCACGCTGGCAGGCGTCGAGGCCGGTGTCCTCGGAATCGGCCAACTCCACAGGTCGGCGGACACCGGTGTCGCTGCTCCCGACGGGTTCAGCCGTGCTCGGGGATCACCCCGGTGGCGACGACCTCCGCGGCGACCAGGTGGAGCTTGCGGTTCTCGTGCTGGCTGATCCGGCGCAGGATGGCGAAGGCGCAGTCGGGAGTGCACTTCTCGCGCTCGATGACGATGCCCATGGCCATGCCGATCGTCCGGCTGTTCCGGAGGGCCAGGCGCAGGTTCTCGGACTCCCGACGTTCCGCCGCGAGCTGGGCCGCGAGGCCGGCCGGATCTGGTCCGGCCTCTCCCCAGATGTGGCTCGGTACGACGGCGTTGTCGCCCACTGTGGTCCTTTGGAGCCGATAGGTCGTGGCGGCGTGTGGCTGCACCGCTTCCATCTCCTCGACTGTACGCGGCTGCACGCGCTTGCACACGGGTAAGAAGGGCGGTCCCACCGCATCGCTCGACCGAGCGCACGTCGGGTGGACAGAGAACAGGGCTCCGAGCGGTGCGCCCTCCTCGCGATCGCCCGGAGCCCAGGCGCTGCGACCCCTTACAGGCGCACCAACCATGTAACCCCGCCACGCGCGAGGGGACAAGCGCGGGCTGCGAGGGGTCCGCGGGTTGCGGGACCTCACCGGGTGGGGAACGCCGAAGGCCCCGCAGCGGTATCGCTGCCGGTGCGGGGCCCTCGTCCTGCTGAGCCGCTTGTCGGAATCGAACCGACGCCCTATTCGCGACGCTCCGCGCCCGCCGCAATCGAAGTCCACAGGCGTCCATCGACGACCGGTCCATACGCCTCGATGCATGGACATTTGGATGTGCGAACGGGGCCCTGGAAAGCTCAGGAGCCGGCGAAAAAGCGAGGCGCGCCAGGAATCGATGACCGATAACATCCCTCGATGCGGACGGTGATGCTTGGTGGAGCTCCTGGTGTCGGCAAGTCGAGCGTGGCCAGACACCTACTGACTCTCGCGGAGAGCGGGCCAAATCTTGTCCAGTGGGTCGACGTCGACGACCTCTGGCTTCACCAGCCGTGGCGTGTTGACGAGCGAATGAAGAAGATGGTGCAGGCGAACCTGCGTGCCGTCGCCAGCCACGCCGCTCAGGCGGACGTCGACATCCTGCTGATCACCTGGGTTTTCCAGTCCACAGAAATGCATCACCTCGTCGCCGCCCTACTCCCGTCCGGGGCGACGACGATATCCGTCCAACTGCGCGCACGTGACGACACGTGGCGCCAACGCTTCGCGACGGCTCGGCCGGAGCCGACCGAGTTCTACCGGGCTCGATACGGGGAAGCTCAATCAACCCCGGCCGATCATGTGATCGACACCGATGGCCTTGACCCCATCGAGGCAGCTCACCGGGTGGCCGCCCTCGTCCAACTCACTCAGAAATGACATGAATCGGAGCCGGCGCGCATTTGGGCCTCAAGCCGCAACCTGGTGAGGAGACACGGTCAGCCGCGCGTCCGGGCACGACCGGCGGCCCCGGTAGGCCTGTCATGCTGAGCCGTTGCTCTTCGGGCGCTAGTGTCGCGCGCGTGCTTCCCCCGGTTCGCAGGGCCACAGCGCAGGACGTCCCGGCCTGGCTAGTACTGGCTCGCGAGGTCGAGCCGCTTTTCGGCCCGATGCCCGGCATCGAGCAGGCGATCACACGAGGTATTCAGCGCGGAACTGCGCTCGTGACCGGACCGCCGGGCGCGATCACCGGCGGGATGCTGCTGAGCCGCGACGACGAACCGCACCGTATCCACTGGCTGGCCGTAGCCGAGGTCGCACGCGGCCGCGGGCTCGGCGCCGCACTCGTGCGTGCCGCGATCGAGCGGTGGCCGGAAGGCGACATCGACGTGGTCACCTTCACCGCCGCCACCCCGGGCGGAGAGGCCGCCCGACGCCTGTACCAACGGTGCGGCATGGAACCGGCCGGGCCCGCGGAGCCAGCCCCTGATGGTGCCCTCCGGGACCGCTACCTCCTGCACCGGTAGCCGCAGCCGCGGACGTTGCGACAGGCACATCGCGCCGGAGGGCTCGCGCAGGTCGGATGGTGCTCACGGCGTGACTGCCACCGCGAGCTCCAACGCCGGATCTTGCTGCAACCAAAGATGTTGACGGGGATCCTAGGATCGCTCGATGAGCACAGTTGATCATTCGTACCACGGTCGTGCCGGAGAGGTCTTCGCAGACCGAGCAGCCAAGCCCGGTCTGAACTCGCTCCACGATCGACCGGCTGTCCTCGAGCTGGTTGGTGACGTGGCGGGCCAGCGGGTCGCTGACCTCGGCTGCGGCGCCGGAGATTACATCGTCGAGCTGGTACGGCGGGGCGCGCACGTCATCGGTGTCGAGGGCAGTGGCTCGTTGGTCGAGCGCGCGAGGACGGCCGTCGGCTCCCGAGCCCGGATCGTGCAACACAACCTCGAAGAGCCGTTGTCGTTCCTGCCCGACCACAGCCAAGATGGGGTGCTGTCGGCGCTGGTGCTGCACCACCTCAGCAACCGTCGCGGGTTCCTCCGCGAGTGCCGGCGGATCCTGCGGCCGGGTGGCTGGCTCGTCGTCTCAACCACGCACCCGACGGCGGACTGGGGCCGGTTCGGCCGCTCGTACTTCGACCAGAGTTGGATCACCCGCTCCCTGGGCGACGATCATTCGTTCGAGTACCAGTTGATGCCGATGAGCGTTCTGGTGAACGAGCTCCTCGAGGAGGGCTTCATCCTGGACCGGATGGTCGAGCCCCAGCCCCTCCCAGCGCTTCGTGAGGTCGAGCCTGACCGCTACGACGCCCTGCGCTCCGCGCCGATCTTTCTGGCCCTCAAGTTGCACGTGTGACTCCCACCTCGTGCCCTCCTGGCAGAAGTCCGTCGAAGACCCAGCCGCGAAGCGCGCTCATCGGCGGACCGAGCTTTGCCCGTCCTCGGCACGAGCGTGCTCGGGTAAGGCAGTTGTTCACGTGGCCCTAGCATCTGGTTCCGTGGCATTCGAGACGAGCTGAGCGCGGCCCGCGATCTCTCGTACGGAACATTCAGGAGTATCTGTGCATCGGGCTCTGCTTCTCACCGGGATCGCCGGGGTCGGGAAATCCACGGTGGCCAACGCGGCGGGGCGTGTTCTCAGTGCTGCGGGCCACGTCACCGCCGTCGTCGACACAGACATGCTTGCCCAGTTCGGACCGGCCCCGGGAACCCATCCTGCGGGTGGTGGGTTCTATGACCAGCTCAAGTGCGCGAACCTGGCAGCGCTGTGGGCCAACTTCAAGGTCGCCGGCGCCCGGTTCGTTGTGGTCGCTGCGGTCATCGACAGCTTGCCCGTGCGCGAGCTGTATGCCGCGAGCCTCGCGGACTGCGAGGTCCGACTCGTTAGGTTGACCGCAGACGAGGACACGCTACGCACGCGCCTGCGTCAGCGAGACACGGGACACCAGCTGAAGCAGCACCTCGCCGGGTTGAATGAGCACAAGCGTCTGTCGACCACGACCGCTGCTGAGGATTTCACGGTGACCAATGACCGCGCCGCTGCCGACGTCGCTACAGAGATCCTGGTGCGAGTGGGTTGGGCAGACGAGGTCTACTAACGCTTCGCCGGTACCGCCGCCACGATCGGCTGCCTGTCTTTCCACCGTTCGCGGACAACGGGGCGTGCTGACCCGGATGCGAGCACATCGGCACGGTCTAGCGGTCGGCGGCATGAGGGCGCGTCGCGCACGGAACCGCACCACAGGCCGGTTCATCAGGGTGCTGGGCTGACGGCGTAGTCGATAAGCCGGTCGGGTGAATCACCTCGCGGGTGCACCAACAGACGTTCGCTGGCTCGTTCCTGACCGGGTAGTTCGTACGTCACCTCGACCTCCCACCACACGGCTGAGACGGTCATGTCCATCGTGACGCCGGTGACCGTGCTCGGCTTTCCTACGTGACGCTCGAGGAGCGAATCTCGTCCAGGACCCTCAGCGATGATTGCTTCGAGAGCAGAGCGCTCACCGGACTCCACGGCGGAGCCGTATGCGTCGACGGCGGAGTAGACCGTAGGTTGGCGGTCCGTCCAGACGTTCCATCCGAACAGGACTGCCGCGATCAGGACCGCTGACGCGAGGGCAACCCAGATCTTGAACAGCCGCCTCCGCGGCGACATTGCTGTCTGCTCAGCGGATTCGGCAGGAGTCGTAGGCACAGGCGAGTGTGGCACGGCGTCTCCCACCGGACGGGCAGGCGCGGCGGCATGAGCGTGGAGACCCAACGACACTCACGACACGGGGCGTCGTCGGACCGAACGTGCTCCGCGCGTCATGAGCGCGCGATCGTCGTCTACTGTCACCGAGTGCTCGATCACGACGAGATTGTGCGGCTCTACGGACCTTGGCGGGAACGGACGCCCCGCGACGTTGCCGAGGTCCTCGACGGATATGACGGTCGCTGGTGGATTGCGGGCGGTTGGGCCATCGAGTCGTTTACCCGCGTGCCACGTCCTCACGGCGACGTGGACGCGAGCATCCCGCGAGCCGACGTCCCGGCCTTGCGGGAGCACCTCAGGGGGCGGCTCGACGTCTGGCAGGCAGACGATGGAGCGCTGCGGCCGATGGTCGAGGAGACTGACGGGCTGACGGAAACCTGCGAGAACCTATGGCTGCGGCCGAGTGGAGCAGAGCCGTGGGAGTTCGAGGTCATCCTCATGCACGCCACCAACGACACCTGGACCTACAAGCGCGACGCTCGCATCAGCCGCCCACTCGACGACATCCTGTGGGAGCGAGACGGCATCACATATCTGCGCCCCGAGGTTCAACTGCTGCACAAGGCCCCGGGGCTCAGGGCTAAGGACCAAGCAGACTTCGATGCTTGCCTGAGCCGTCTCGAACCAGAAGCCCGAGCGTGGCTACGAACCGCTCTCAGCGTGGCCCACCCGAACCACCCCTGGCTCTCGCTGTTGTAGAGGTACCTCTTCGGCAAGGCGACCGCGACATCCGCGGCAGAAGCGGACGTTCTAGAGCTGGTCTGGCACCTCAGGAAGCGCCGTGTGATCCAGTTTGAATTTCTCGGGTCAAGGGTCCGCCGAGTTGTGACACGGACCGTCCCCCGAGTGAAGGAGTTGGGGCTGAGGTCGATTCAAGGAGGTGGAAGAACGCGCCAGGGCAGTGGTCTCAGTTCGAAGCGATCTGGCGTCGCCAGCGGGGACCGAAGCCGTTGGCAGGCTCGATGCGCCACCCAGTCGAAGAGCAGCGCCGGGCCTCGCAGAAGTGCTTCGACACCGCCGCCAGCAGTGCCTACCGTGCAACCATGCCGTCCGAGCCGCCCCCGTTGACCGTCCTGCGCGCCTTCGGTGTCGAAGATTCGCCGCTGCCCTTGTCCGGGGGTCAGGGCACCTCGTGGGTGGCCGGGGACCTCGTGTTCAAGCCCGGTGGCGGGCCAGTGCACGCGTGGCTCGGCGAAGCCCTGGGCGACGTGATGCCAGACAGGGTGCGCATAGCGCCGCCGGTGCGCACGCTCCACGGGTCCTGGGCCTGTGCGGGGTGGTCGGCCACTCGGTGGGTCGACGGCCGCCACCCCGACCTGTCGGCGACATCAACGTGGGTCCGGATCCTCGAAGCCGGCCGGGAGTTCCACCGCGCGGTCGCCCATCTGCCTCGCCCCGCCTGTGTTGATGCACGCCAGGACTGGTGGGCGATCGCCGACCGGGCCGTCTGGGGCGAACAAGCATTCCGGTTCCGACCGGAGCTCGCGGCAACTGCCCGCCGGGTCACTGCGGCGTTGGAGCCGCTGGGCTCCCCGCAGGTCGTTCACGGGGACCTGACCGGCAATGTCCTGTTCCATCCCACGCTGGCACCGGCCGTCATCGACATCTCGCCGTACTGGCGCCCGCTCGCGTACGCCGAGGGCGTTGTCGTTGCCGACGCCCTCTGCTGGCACGGCGCGAACGCCGGCCTGCTGGTCCAGGCGGGCGTGTCGGTTCCAGCGGTGGCGCGCGCCCTGCTGTTCCGGATGGCCACGACGAACGAGCGTGTCGGCTCCGGTCCACCCACTGCCGACCTGCTGCTCGAGGCAGAGCGGTATGCGTTTGCGGCTGCGGCGATCGGCCTGTAGTCCGGCAGTCGTTGCGTCGTCCCAGCCCGGTGCGCGCTCAGCGGCATGTGGCGGATGTCTTGTCGGGCATCATCAGCAACATGAGCATGCGGTCGGTGGTCGAGACGGTCGAGGTGGCCGTGGGCGCCGCTCTGGTCGGCACTACATCGGAAAGCGATCCCGCAGTTCGGGTCCGGGAGGTTGACGATGCACTTGAGCTTGTCCGTCAAGACATCGCGTCCGCTGAACTCGCGGTCGTCGACATGGCACCCGCTGGTCTACCTGAGGCTCGCACGGTCCTCCGAGAGGCAGGGCGGAGTTGCGGAGTCGGGAGCGCTCCCGCGCAGCTTGGCTAGTTGGCGGAGTGCTGATGCGCGCCAGCCTGTCGGGTCGTCGCCGGGTGGCACTTGGGCGAACGTGTGCCAGAGCAGGAGGACGTCCCACCAGCTCACCTCAACGGGCGTCAGATGCCGGATGGACTGGTAGCCGGATAGGAACGTGGCGTGGACCTCAGCAGATACAGGTCCCCAGCCCCGGAAGCGTGTCCCGAGCATGACTGCCGAGCGAGCGATCTCGTTGATGCAGTGGTCGACCCGTGCGGACTCGAAGTCGATGACCGCCGTGACCTTGGGCCCGGCGCACAGCACGTTCGATGAACGGAAGTCGCCGTGGACGAGTTGCGTGGGCAGCGCGTCATCTGGCGCGTCGGCGACGAGCCGCATCAAGGAGTCCCGGGCCGCCTTCGGGACACGCTGGCCAGCGGTGTCCATCCACTCGGTGACACGAGCCGCCAATGGTTGCGGTCGCGGCTCGCGCGGGGCCACCCGATCGGCGTCCGGATACCCATGGAGCGCTTGGTGAAGCTGGGCGAGTGTTGCGCCAGCGGCTCGCACCTGATCATCGTCGTCAACGTCAAGGAGATCGCCCGGGATGACACGCTGGAGGCACATCGAAACCTGGTCAACCTCCACCTGAAGTTGCCCGGCTAGCGACGGAATCGGCGCTGACACCGGCAACCCTTTCCCGTCAAGCCACTGCGTGAGTCGGGCGGTCTGCGATAGGCGGGTGAACCGCTCTGGGGCGACCGACCACTTGGCAAGTAGCCGACCGGCGGGGGTGGTGATCCAAGCCAACGCGTTGCGGTCGCTCATCACGATGCGTTCGCAGGACTCGATCCGAACACCCCACTGCTCCTCCAAGGTCGCGGCGACCCAGCTGTCGGCCGATGCGGGGTCTGTGAAGCCGAACCGCTCCACGAGGACGCCGTGGGGATCATGTGCCTCCCACAGCATCTCCAACCTGGGCGCTTGCGAATGGACCATGCGTGCATCCCAGCACGCAAGGCGACCTACCGCTGGCCCGACAGGCCGTGTGCGCCTCGGCCTCCCGGCCAGCAGCATTAGAGCGCACTGACGCATCGGAAAACTCGGTTGCAGGGATGGGCTGCGGAGGCTGAGGTTGTCCGTGGCAGCACCGGCGAGAGATTGGGGGCCTGCTGTGTCGGAAGGACGAGGGACCGTTTTGCTGACCGGCGTCGGGCGCCGGCGGTCGATCGGTGCCGGAATCGCGCTGGCCCTGGCCGAGGATGGATGGGATCTGGCGATCAGCTACTGGGCGCCCTACGACGAGCACGTCGGCCTCGAACGCCGGGAGGGCGACCCCGAAGCGGTCGCCGACGAGTGCCGGGCATTGGGGCGGCGCGTCGACCTCTACCCCGGGGACCTGGCAGCAATCGAGGAACCGGGCCGGCTGGTCCAGGCAGCGGCAGCACGCGGTGACCTCGCGGGCTTGGTGATGTCCCACTGTGAGAGCGTCAACAGCTCCATCCTGGACACCAGCGTCGAGAGCTGGGAACGACACTTCGCCGTGAACGCCCGCGCTGCGTGGTTGCTCATCAAGGCCTTCGCGGAGCGGCTCCCCGTCCGGCAGACCACCGAGGCGACCGGGCGGATCGTCGCGCTCACCAGCGACCACACGGCCCACAACCTCCCGTACGGCGCCAGCAAGGGCGCCCTCGACCGCCTGGTGATCGCCGCTGCGGTCGAGTTAGGCCCCCGCGGGATCCGAGCCAACGTAATCAACCCCGGGCCCATCGACACCGGCTGGATGACACCACAGATCCGTGACCGTGGAACGAAGCAGACCCCGGCCGGCCGGCTCGGCACACCGCAGGACACCGGTGACCTGGTCCGCTTTCTCCTGTCCGATGCCGGGTCCTGGATCACGGGTCAGATCTTGTACAGCAACGGCGGCTTCAAGACCGGCTGCTGACGATCGAAACGCACGTCCGCACATCGGCGGATCCGGACGCTCACGAATGCTGGCGGCCTCCCCCAGTCCGCCAGCCCGGGTCAGACTTCACGTCGTCTCGGAGACCTGGCCCGGCTGGTGGTGCGCGGCGGCGGGAGTGCGCCAAGCGACATAGTTGGTCTCCCGGAGGCAATCCGCCACCGAGGGGACCCCGCGCCGGGCTGGCAGCACCCTGCTCAATGAGGCGTTTCAAGCCTCTGACCTGCAGAAACGCCCCCGGCAGAAGCCGGGGGCGTTGCTGGAGCCGCTTGTCGGAATCGAACCGACGACCTATTCATTACGAGTGAATCGCTCTGGCCGACTGAGCTAAAGCGGCAGGTCGCGTCGCGCCACACGAGGTGGCCCGGCACGGTGCTTGAGTATACGCATCGCCCGGGTCCGGGAGAAATCGGCCGCCGACCCGGCACCTCTCTCGCGCGGGCGTCGTCACGACGCGGTGCAGTAGTAGTCGTCCTCGGGCGCCTTGGCCTCGGTGAGGTACTCGTCCACGACGCGCGCGGCGCACTCGTTGCCCGAGTCGTAGGCGCCGTGGCCCTCGGCCTCGACGCGGACGAAGCGCGACCGCACGATCTCACCGGCGAGCGCCTCGGTGTCCTCGATGGGGGTCGTGCGGTCGACGTCGTTGCCGATGACGAGCACCGGCGTCGCCACCTCGGCCCCGACGAGGATCGTCTCCCGCTTCTGGCCGGTCCAGCCCGCGCACCGGGCCGGGGTGGCCGGCTCGACCCGCGCCCACAGCGGGTGGTTCGCCAGGACGCTGCGGCTCGGCAGCACCGAGTCCCACGGCGTCACGGGCCAGTCGGCGCACCAGACGAGCAGGTGTGAGCGGCTGATGGACGCGGAGGGGTACGAGCCGTCCTCGTCACGCTCGACCTCGTCCATGGCGAGCCACGCGAGGTCGGTGCCGTCGTGGTCGTTGAGGGCGCTGTCGAGCGCGTCGACGAGCTCGGGCCAGGAGTCCTTGTCGCGCAGCCCGAACTCGAGTGCCGTCACCGCCCAGCCCTCCGTCAGGTGCGGCAGCGAGTCGATGTCGGTGGGCAGCGGCGCGCGGTCGAGCCGGTCGAGGAACCGGACCAGGCGGGCGGAGACGGCTTCCCGGTCGGCGCCCAGGGGGCACGCGATGCTCGAGCCGCAGTCCGTGACGAAGTCGTCGACCAGCTGGTCGAAGTCGTGCGCCCAGGACCGGGCGGCGTCGTCGACCTGATCCTGCGTCGGGGCCTCCTCGGCCAGCGCGTCGGGCAGCACCGCCGAGTCGAGGACCATGTAGCCGACACGGCTCGTGAAGAAGTCGGCGTACATCGCGCCGATCATCGTGCCGTAGCTGACGCGGTAGTAGTTGAGCCGCTCGTCGCCGACCGCCGACCGCAGCACGTCGAGGTCGCGCGCGACCGCCTCGGTGCCCATGTTCGCGGCGAGGGCGCCACCGCGGGCGAGGCATCGCGCGTTCCGCTCGGCCGGCGCACGCCGCCACGCCCGGCGCTCGGCCTTCGTGTCGGGCGTCGGGTCGGAGCCGTACATGGCGTCGAGGTCGGCGTCGGACAGGCAGTCCACGGCATCGGACTCCCCCATCCCCCGCGGGTCGAACCCGACGACGTCATAGCGCTCGCGCACGGCGCCACCGAAGACGTCCGGCGCGGCGCGGACGAAGTCGATGCCCGAGCCTCCCGGCCCGCCCGGGTTGATGAACAGCGAGCCGATGCGCCGGGCGGGGTCACCCGCGGGCAGGCGGCGCAGGGCGATCGTCGTCGTCGCCCCGGCGGGCTTGCGGTAGTCGACCGGGACGCGCACGGTGCCGCAGTCGAACTGCTCGTCGTCCGGGCACGGCCGCCAGGACACCGCCTTGCCGTAGAACGCCGCCAGCTCGGCGGGGTCGGGGTCGACCGGGCCGGAGAAGGAGATGGGGGTGCTCGTCGGATGCGTCCCGACGCCGAGGGACACGTCCGAGCCGGCGGCCGGCCCCGGACCGTCGGCACCGGCGGGGCGGCTCGTCGACGATGCTGACGTTGCCGGGTGCGCCTGGCTCGGGGCCTTCGGGGCTGGCTTCGGCGGCTGGGGGCCGGTGGCCGACCAGAACATCGCCCCCAGCACCGCGGCCGCGGTGAGGGGGGCGACGAGTCGGCTCAGCAGGTCGTGCCGTCCCTGGGCACCGTCCCCTGCACGAGATAGCCGTCCACGGCCCGGTCCACGCACGAGTTGCCAGCGTAGTAGGTGCCGTGTCCGTCGTGGTCGGAAGTGAGAAGAACGCCCGAGTCGAGGTCCTTGGCGAGCTGCTTCGTGCCGCCGATCGGGGTGGCGGGGTCGCGCTCGTTGCCGATGACGAGGATGGGCGCGGCGCCGACCGCGAGCGTCGTCCCCTTCGGCGTTCGGCCCGGTGTGGGCCAGGCGGCGCAGCTGTCGTAGATCGCGCCGGTCATCTTCGCCCAGAGCGGATGGGCCTTCTTCAGCCGGGTCTGCTCGGCGAGCGACGCGGGCGTGTCCTTGGAGCGGGGCCAGTCGGCGCAACGCACCGGCAGCATCGCCTGCAGGTAGCTGCTCGTCGCGTACCTGCCCGTGGCGCTGCGCTCGACGACCGACATGCCCTTGGCGAGCAGGATGTCGCCACGCCCCGAGAACGCCTGCGCCAGACCCCGGTTCAGCGTCGGCCACGACGAGTCGCTGTAGAGGCACATGAAGATGGAGAAGCCGACCCAACCCTCGCCGATGCGGGTCAGGCCCGGCTTGCTCGTGGCCAGGCCGCGCCGCTCCACCGCGTCGAGCAGGTCGGCGAGCCGGCCGCGGGCCGCCGCCCTGTCCGAGCCGAGGGCACAGTCGGGACGGGCGACGCACCAGTCGATGAAGGCGTCGATCGAGGCCTCGAAGCCCTGGATGTCGTAGGTCATCTCCTCGGCGTCGGTCTGGTTGGGCGACACCGCCGAGTCCAGCACCATGCGTCCGACCTTGTCCGGGAACGTGTCGGCGTAGATGGCACCGAGGAACGTCCCGTAGGACCCGCCGAAGAAGTTGAGCTTCGCGTCGCCGAAGACCACGCGCATGACGTCCATGTCACGGGCCACCTCGTTGCTGCTCATGTGCAGCGCGTGCTCGCCACCACGGGCCACGCAGCTGCGCGCCACCGAGTCGGCCGTGGTCCGTATGGCCTTCTGCTCCGCCGGGGTGTCGGGCGTGGGGTCGGTGCTGAAGAGCCGGTCCATGTCGGCGTCGGTTAGGCACGACACGGCGTCGGACTGGCCGATGCCGCGCGGGTCGAACCCGACGATGTCGTAGACGGCCCGGACCTTCGGGGAGAAGACGAACGACGCGTACTGGGCGTACTCGACGCCGGAGCCCCCGGGGCCGCCCGGGTTGATGAGCAGGGACCCGACGCGTCGGCTCGGGTCGGTCGCCGGGGCCTTGCGCAGCGCGAGCGTGAAGCGGTCACCCTGCGGCTTGGCGTAGTCGACCGGCACCTCGATCGTCCCGCACAGCTGACGCGGGTTGTCGCTGCAGCCCTTCCACGCGACCTGCTGGGTGTAGAACGCGGCGAGCCGGGCGGGGTAGCTGCCCGGAGCCGGTCGGGTCGCGCCGGGCGGCGCTCCCGACGTCGGCGAGGGCGACCCCGCAGCGACGGGCGGGGTGACCTGCTGCGCGCTCGGTGCCACGGGGTTGGCGACGCGCCAGGCGACGAGGCCGACGACGGCGACGAGGGCGGCCACAGCCACCGCTGCCACCGCGACGCGGGCTCGCGAGCGGCCCGCGGCAGGCGGCCCCACGAGTGGGGGCGCGCCCGCCTCACCGGGGCCACCGGGTGCGTCTGCGGGTGGCGGTGCGTCCGAGGGTGGCGGTGCCGCATAGGCCGCCGGCAGCGCCGCAAAGGGCCGCGACGGAGCCTCCGGCAGGTCCTCGGGGACCGGGGCACCGGCCGCGTCGGGCCCTGTCTCTTATACACATCTCCGAGCCCACGAGACGGAGCTACATCTGGGGTGTCGTTTTTTTCTTTGAG